>CANQMK010000048.1 GCA_947624895.1 uncultured Oscillospiraceae bacterium
AGAACGCCGCAGACCTCCAACGCCAGCGGAAAATCAGCGACGAGATCTGCGCCGCCCGCGGCTTGACGGTGCTGGCGCCGCCCAAGAAGTACGCCCAGGAAAAGAAGATGCGTCCCGGCGAGTACCGCGCCGCGGCCCGTGGCGAGAGCTGGAAGTTCCGGCTCATCAACGCCATCGACCTGTGCATGAGGAGGGCCAGAACACGGACCGAGTTCCTCCGGGAGATGGGGCGGCGGGGCTACCAGGTGCGGTGGGAGGACGCGCGGAAGTACATCACCTACACCACCCCCAAGGGAAAGAAGTGCCGGGACGACCGACTGCACGAGAACAAATACCGAAAGGAGGTCATGGAACGTGAGTTCCGCATCCGAGAACAAATTATCCAACGAGGAGTTAAAGCGGAGGAATTTGCCCACAGAGCCGCCGTCCCTGGCGGCCTGTCCCACAGCGGAACAGTGGGAGGAACTACTGGGCGTCCTGAACAGCCAGTACCGTCTGCTGACGGCACAGTCCAATGCGCTGAACGCTCTGCTGACCATGATACAGACAGTCTCTGCTCAAGAATCGAAGCAGACGAAAGAACTGCTGAATATTTGTCAACAGTTGGAACAGGCTGGGAGCAAGAAAGAGCGGCGGCGTTTGCGTCTGCCCAGGATACGCTTGCCGAAGCTGCCCACGGTCACACGCAAAGGAGCAGCCTTCACGCTGATGCTCTTAGTGGTGTCGGGGATCCTCTTATACGCCTCGGTCACCGCCTGGAACAATCTGCTGAAGCCGCTCCTGGCCCTGCTCCCGTGACCAGCCATAGCGACCGCAAAGCCCTCGCCAAAGAACGATCCAAGAAAATCGCCCAAGGCCACAAGCCGGATGACCACGAGGAGCAGAGTATTGATTTGAACTGACAATGGGGAGAGGGCGGCTTGTCCGTCCTCTCCCTTGTCATAGGTCGCCCCGCGCTGGGCATATACTCCGGCGGGGGCTGAAATGAGGTGAGAACGATTTTATCAAGCGCGAGAAACTACGTCGCCGAGACGCATACCGTCTCGCGCCGCGGCGTCACCATCACCGTGGAGAACAGGAGCCCTGACTTGACCGGCCGGGAACGGGCCGAGCAGTCCCGCCAGATCCAGTCGGGCCTCTATGATGTTTTTGTCAAATATGAGGATAGCTTTTCCAGAGCCGCTGGGGTATGATGTACCTGTCAGCAGCTCTTTTTCTATCCAAAAGAAAGAGAGTTGAATACCATGTACGCGATCTACGCGCGGCAATCGGTGGACCGGGCCGACAGCATCTCCATCGAGAGCCAGATCCAATTCTGCGAGTACGAAACGAGGGGGGAAGCCTACAAGACCTACATCGACCGGGGATACAGCGGCAAGAACACCGACCGCCCCGCCTTTCAGGAGATGATGGAGGATATGCGGGCGGGAAAGCTCAGCAAGATCATCGTCTACAAGCTGGACCGCATCAGCCGCTCCATCCTGGACTTCTCCAGCATGATGGAGACTTTGGGCAAATACCGGGTGGAGTTCGTCTCCGCCACGGAGAAGTTCGACACCTCCTCCCCCATGGGCCGGGCCATGCTCAACATCTGCATCGTCTTCGCCCAGTTGGAGCGGGAGACCATCCAAAAACGGGTGGCCGACGCCTACTTCGCCAGGAGCCAGAAGAGCTTTTACATGGGCGGGCGGGTGCCCTACGGCTACCGGCTGGTCCCCACCGTCATTGGCAGCGTCAAGACCGCTATGTACCAGATCGTCCCGGAGGAGGCGGAGGTGGTGCGGCTCATGTACGAGCTCTACGCCCAGCCGGAGTGCTCCTACGGCGACATTGTCCGATACTTCCAGGAACACGGCATCACGAAAAGGGGCAGGCCCTGGGAGCGCGTCCGGCTGGCGGACGTGCTCCGCAATCCCATCTACGTCCGGGCGGATCTGGCGGTCTACGAATTCTACCAGTCCCAAGGGGCCATCATCGCCAACGACTCCTCCGACTTTATCGGCGTCAACGGCTGCTACTACTACAAGGGCAAGGACAGCGTGGGCCGCAAGCAGATGAATTTGGAGGGCAATCACCTGGTCCTGGCCCCTCACGAGGGCATCGTCCCGGCGGAGGTGTGGCTCCAATGCCGCCGCAAGTGCCTGCGGGCCCGGCAGGTGCGGCCATATCACAAGGCCAAGAACACCTGGCTGGCGGGAAAGATCAAGTGCGGCGTGTGCGGCTACGCCCTGGTGGACAAACGCTACGCCGCCTCCAAGGCCCGATACCTCCTCTGCTCCCACCGCATGGACACGAAAGCCTGTCCGGGCCCCGGCACCATCTACACCGACGACATGGAGGAGATCGTCTACCAGGAGATGCGGAAAAAAATGGCCCAGTGGGCCACCCTCCGCCGCCAGCAGGGGCCGTCGGCGGACCCGGAGCTGACCACTCTGAGGGTGCGGCTCACCCAGGTGGAGGCCGAGATCGCCGCCCTGGTGGACCGGCTGACCGCCGCCGACGACGTGATGTACCGCTACATCAGCGGGCGCGTCAGTCAGCTGGACGCCCAAAAACAGGAGCTCCAGCGGCAGATCGAGGAGCGGGGCCGCCACAGGGAGCTCAACTTCCACGAGATCTCCAACCACCTGGACACCTGGGAGGCGCTGACCTTCCAGGACAAGCGGCGGGTGGTGGACCAGCTCATCCAGGTCATCCACGCCACCCACGACGCCATCCAGATCCAGTGGCGCATCTGAACCCAGTTCCACCTTGTGCGCTTCGGCGAGGCGATCGCGTTGGCGAAGGAGAAGATGGATCAGAAGAACGTGTATTATGTAAACCCGGCTTTTGACAAGTGACCTTGCTCCACAGGCATCCGGGGCGGCGGAGGCTCCGCCGCCCCGGGCGCCCCGCCGCTTCCCACGCAATCTTCCCCAGTTTATCCCCTTGATAGCCTTGATTTTTCAAAAATCTTAACATTTCAAGCAATCAGCAGAATGACAGAAGCCCCGCCCACAGGCGCGAAAAAAATCTTAGTCTCTCGGCGTAGACTTTTTGGACAGGACGTGCTAAAATATTTTTTTAGAACACATCTGTTCTTTTCCAACTGGGTTTGGAACAGACGACGCGCTTTCCAGCGTTGGGAGAGCGGAAAGGGGATCTTTCGTTTATGAACGAGCTCGTGGCGCCGGACAGCGAACTCTCCACCTTTGTGAAGGGCACGCTGCTGGACAGCTTTCTGAAGATCGCCCGGGTGAACTTGCTCACCGGGGAGTACCAGTTCCTGAAGATGGAGAAGATCCTTCAGGACGTGGACATCTCGCACATCCACAGCATCTACGCCTACATCAAAAAACAGGTCGTCGATAAGCTCATCCTGTCTGGGTACGCGGAGGACTATCTGCGCTTCTCCGACCCGGCGTATGTGCAGGACCGGGTCTTCTCTGGCGAGCATCGGATCGTCCAGAGCTACGCCCGGAAGACCGGGGACTCCTACGTCTGGGTCACCTTCGGCATCACCGCCCCTTCCAACTGCGGCCCGGACCACCCCTGGGCGGTGTTTACCTGGCGTCTGGCGGACACGGACACCACCACCATGGTGGACGCCTTGGCCACCCTGTCCTTCATCTATCACAAAATTCTGAAGGTCAACCTGACCCAGGACAGCTACGAGTGCGTCAAGGTAAACGAGTACGAGCAGAAGACCTTCGTGTCGCGCTTCTCCAAGATCTCCGACTGGTGGAACAGCTTCGCCGAACACGGCAACATCTATCCCGAGGACGAGGAGGTCTACCGCCAGTTCACCGAGCTGGAACAGCTCCGGGCCCACTTCCGGGAGGACAACGCCAAGCTCAGCTGCCGCTACCGCAGAAAGATCGGCGACGAGTTCCGCTGGGTCCAGATGGACCTGGTGCCCAGCATCGAGTACTCGGACAAAAATCAGGTCCTGATCCTCTATGTCAAGGACGTGCACGACGAGTATCTCCTGGAGCTGCAGACCCGGGAGGAGCTGGTGAACAGCTACTACCGGGACGCCCTGACCCTGCTGCACAACCGCCAGAAGTACAACCTGGACCTGGAGCAGCTGCAAAAGGGCGAGAGCCCCACCCTCACCTGCCTCTATGTGGACGTGAACGGTCTCCACGAGTTGAACAACCGCCTGGGCCACGAGAAGGGGGACAATATGCTCTGCACCGTGGCGGACGCCCTGCGGAAATACTTCCCGGAGGAGCGGATCTACCGCATCGGCGGGGACGAGTTCGTGATGCTGAGCACCCGGCTGTCCAAACGGAGCGTGGAGCGCATTCTGACGGAGGTGCGCCGGGACCTGGCCCAGGACAACTACGAGATCTCCACCGGCGTGGAGAGCGGCGTGCGGGAGCTGCCGGTGTACAAGATCGTGGGCGCGGCGGAGCTGGCCATGCGGGCCGACAAGGAGCAGTACTACAAAACCAAGGGTGACCGCCGCCAGAACCGCGCCCTCAACCAGGAACTGGAGCGAATGCTCACCCAGAAGCAGGACGCGGAGGCGTTTTTGAAGATCATCGCCACCAAGTTTGCCGGGGTGTACTTTGTGGACATGAAGACGGACACCCTCCGCCACATCTACATCCCCGACTACTTCCGCCAACTCCTGGATCAGGTCGATTACTGTTACAGCGCCGCCCTGCGCCTGTATGTGGACCGCTTTGTCAAGGGAGAGTACCAGCAGCTCTTCCTCAAGGTGGTCGACTATACCATCCTGACGAAACTGCTCCGGGAAAAGAAGGTGGTCCAGTTCTCCTATCAGAAGGTAGACGGCACCTGGATGAACATGCGTATCCTGGGTACCGAGTCCGCGGAAAAGCAGGAGACCATCTGGATCTTCTCCGACATCGACGAGAAGGAGGCCGCCCAGGCGCTGGACACACTGTGACCCCCCTGGGCCGGAAACCTCCCCGGAAAGGAGCGCGCGGCGTGGTCCGTATCCTCTTTGTCTGCCACGGCAACATCTGCCGCAGCCCCATGGCGGAGTTTTTCACCCGGGACCTGGCGGAGCGGTCCGGGGTGGCGGACCGGCTCGCCGTGGCCTCCGCCGCCACCAGCGCCGAGGAGCTGGGCAACCCCGTCTACCCTCCGGCCCGACAGGAGTTGGCCCGGCACGGTATCTCCTGCGCCGGACACGCCGCCCGACAGCTCACCCGGGCCGACTACGACCGCTTTGACCTGCTCATCGCCATGGACAGCGCCAACCTGCGGAACATGGCCCGTATCTGCGGCGGCGACCCGGAGGGGAAGCTCCGCCGCCTGCTGGACTACACCGACCGCCCCGGCGACGTGGCCGACCCCTGGTACACCGGGGACTTTGCCGCCACCTGGCGGGACGTGAGCGCCGGGTGCGCCGCCCTGCTGGACACGCTGAGAGAGGAGGGACGGATATGAGCCGTCAGATCCTGCCCGGGGAGAAATACCTCCACTTCAAAAACAAGCTCTACCAGGTCCTGGCCATCGCCACCCACTCCGAGACGCTGGAGCCCATGGTGGTCTACCAGGCCCTCTACGGCGACTACGGCGTCTACGTCCGGCCCTACGCCATGTTCGCCTCCCCGGTGGACCGGGAGAAGTACCCGGACGTGAAACAGCGCTACCGCTTCACCCGGATCCGCCTCACCCCCCAGGGGCCGGAGCCGGTGGAGGAGTAAGCCCGGAGACCGACAGGACAGCGAAAAAGGAGGAAACGCCCATGGAAAAGATCGTCCAGACCGCGGGGCGGGACGCCCTGGGGACCTTCGCCCCGGACTTCGCCCACTTCAACGACGACGTGCTGTTCGGGGAGAACTGGAACAACACGGACATCGACCGGAAGACCCGGTGCATCATCACCGTGGTGGCCCTCATGTCCTCTGGAATCACCGACTCCTCCCTGACCTATCACCTGGAAAACGCCAAGGCCCACGGCGTCACCCGTGCGGAGATCGCCGCCATCGTCACCCACGCGGCCTTCTACGTGGGCTGGCCCAAGGCGTGGGCGGTGTTCCGCCTGGCCAAGGAGGTCTGGAAGGACGACGAGCCGTAAGGTATTAACAGCACAAAAAGGGCGTTTGAAGTCAAACCCGACTTCAAACGCCCTTTTTGCCGCCCGGTTCAGTCGCTGTAATACTCCGCCCGGAGGGCCAGCCAGTAGTCCCGGTCCTCCTGGGTGATGGACCGCAGGACCCGGCAGGGGTTGCCCACCGCCACCACGTGGTCGGGGATGTCCCGGGTCACCACGCTGCCCGCGCCGATGACCACGTCGCTCCCGATGGTCACCCCGGGGTTGATCGACACGTTGGCCCCCACCCACACACTGTCGCCAATGGTGACGGGCTTGCCGAACTCCAGCCCCTCGTCCCGCACGCCGGCGTCGATGGGGTGGGCGGCGGCGTAGACCCCCACCCGGGGGGCGAAGAACACGTAGTCCCCGATGGTCACCGGGGCCACGTCCAGGATGATGCAGTCGAAGTTGGCGTAAAACCACCGGCCCACCCGGATGTTGGAGCCGTAGTCACAGCGGAAGGTGGGCTCGATGTACGTCCCCTCCCCCATCTGCCCCAGGAGCTCCCCCAGGATCTCCCGACGGCGCTCCCCCTCCTCCGGGCCGGTGGCGTTGTAGGCGTGGGTGAGTCTGCGGGCCCGCAGGCGGGCGGCCTGCAGTTCCTCATCGTCCGCCCGGTAGAGCCGTCCGGACAACATTTTCTCTCTCTCCGTCATGGTTGTTCTCCCTCCAACAGTTTTACCAGGTCCTCCTCGCTGAGTACGGGCACGCCCAGCTCGTTGGCCTTTTGCAGTTTGCTCCCGGCGGCCTCCCCGGCCACCACATAGCTGGTCTTTTTGCTCACCGAGCCGGACACCTTGGCCCCCAGGGCCTCCAGCGCCTCGGTGGCCTCCTTGCGGGTGAAACGGCTCAGCTCCCCGGTGAGGACAAAGGTCTGCCCGGCCAGGGCGGTGCCCACCGGCTCCAGGGTGCTGGTCATGTTCACCCCCGCCTCCCGGAGTCGCTGGATCAGGTGCTGGGACTGGTCCCGGCCCAGCCACTCCAACAGGCTCCGGGCGGTGATCTCCCCCACGTCGGGCACGGCGGTGAGCTCCTCCAGGGTGGCCCGCTCCAGGGCCTCCAGGGTGCCGAACCGCTGGGCCAGCACCTTGCCCGCCTTCTGCCCCACCTGGCGGATGCCAAAGGCGAAGAGGAGCCGGGACAGGTCCTGGCTCTTGGAGCGCTCGATGGCCGCCAGCAGGTTTTGGGCCGACTTTGTCCCCATCCGCTCCAGGGCGGCCACGTCGGGCAGACGCAGGAAGTAGAGGTCGCCGGGGGTGTGGATGAGCCCGGCGTTCACCAGCGCCTCCACCACCGCCTCCCCCAGGCCCTCGATGTCCATGGCGTCCCGGCTGGCGAAGTGGGTGATGGTCCGCAGAAGCTGGGCGGGGCACTCCGCCCCGGTACAGCGGAAGTGGGCCCCGTCCTCGTCCCGCTCCACCGGCGCGCCGCAGATGGGGCAGGCCGTGGGCAGATGGTAGGGCTGGGCGTCCGGGGGGCGGCGGTCCTTCAGGACGGAGACCACCTCGGGGATGATCTCCCCCGCCTTGCGCACCAGGACGGTGTCGCCGATGCGGATGTCCTTTTCCGTGATATAGTCCTGGTTGTGGAGGGTCACGTTCTGCACCGTGGTCCCCGCCAGCCGCACCGGCTCCACCAGGGCCTTGGGGGTCAGCACCCCCGTCCGCCCCACCTGGACGATGATGTCCAGCACCCGGGCGGGCTTCTCTTCGGGGGGGTACTTGTAGGCCGCCGCCCAGCGGGGGAATTTGGCGGTGGAGCCCAGCCGGGCCCGGTCGGCCAGGCGGTTGAGCTTCACCACCGCCCCGTCGATGTCAAAGTCGTATGCCTCCCGACCCTCGCCGATGGCGGCGATGCGTTGGCCGCAGTCCTCCACCGTCCGGCACAGGGTGTAGGGCACCACCTTGAACCGCTGGCTCTTGAGGTAGTCCAGCGTCTCGGTGTGGGTGGAAAATTCCCGCCCCTGGGCCAGCTGGATGTTGAAGACCAAAATGCTCAACTGCCGCTGGGCGGCGATCTTGGGGTCCAGCTGGCGCAACGACCCGGCGGCGGCGTTCCGGGGGTTGGCGAAGAGCTTCTCCCCCGCCAGCTCCCGGGCCTCGTTGAGCTTGTGGAAGACGGACTTGGGCATATACACCTCCCCCCGGACGATGAGCCGGGGCAGGCGCTCGGGCAGGCGCAGGGGGATGGCCTGGATGGTCCGCAGGTTCTCCGTCACGTCCTCTCCCACCTGGCCGTCCCCCCGGGTGGCCCCCCGGACAAAGACGCCGTCCTCGTACTCCAGGGCCACGGAGAGGCCGTCGATCTTGGGCTCCACGTCGTACTCCACATCCTCCACCGCCGCGGCCACCCGCTGGTGGAAGTCGGCCAGCTCCTGGAGGGAAAACACGTCCTGCAGGCTCTCCAGGGGCACCTCGTGGCGGACGCTCTGGAACTTCTCCAGAGCCTGTCCACCCACCCGCTGGGTGGGGGAGTCGGGGGTGACCAGTTCCGGGTGGGCCGCCTCCAACTCCTCCAAACGGCGCAGGGCCATGTCGTAGTCGTAGTCGCTGGCGGTGGGCTCGTCCAGCACGTAGTACTGGTAGCTCCACGTCTCCAGCTGTTCCCGCAGGGCCTGTATCTCCGCTTTTACGTCCATGATGAGACCTCCCGTACCTTGCATTGTTCTCCCAGCCCCGGCCAGGCCCGTTGGACCAGCCAGGCCAGCAGATAGCCCAAGACGGCCCCCAGGGTGTTGAGCCAGAGGTCGTCGATATCCGTCCCCCGGGCGGTGGGCAGCTGGCATAGCTCGATGGCCAGGGACAGCCCCGCCCCGGTCAGCAGGGCCTTCCACCACCGCCCCCGCCGCCACAGGAGGGCAGGGAAAAAGCCCAGGGGCATAAAGAGGGCGATGTTGCCCCAGAAGTTGATGAGAAAATAGGCGCTGTTCCCCCGCTGGGCCAGGACGCGGGACTGGTGGAAGATCACGAAGGGCCGCAGGTTGACCCCGTTCACCCCCATCTGTCGGACCAAAAGCCGCCCGTCCTCCCAGCGAAGCTCCGGCAGCACCGTCAGCCACAGCAGTCCCGCCGTCAGCATGACCAGGAGGGCCAGGGCGACCTCGTGCCCGGCGGTGGTGGCAAGTCCCCGGCGGCGCAGCCGCCGGGCACGGAGGGGGAAGGCGGCCAGACAGCCCCCCAGGCCCACCAGGGCCGCCGGGACCATGCGGATCAGGTAGTCGATCGTCTGTCTCATCTTCGGTTCAACCATCCTCGCTCTCTGGAAGTAAGACCTGAAATCGGAACTCCAGCTCCAGCCCCACGCTCCGCCGGGGCCGGGCCGACTCCTCCGGGGCCCGGAGCGCCGCCGGGGCCTGACAGCGGCCCAGCAGTCCCAGGCAAATCAGCCCCAGGCACGCCCCCAGCAGGAGGCAGACCAGCCTCTCCCACCCGGGGCTCGGCGGCTGAGGGCGTTTCCCCGCCATCCTCTTCACCTCCCCCACCAGCCTATGCCGACGGGGGCGTGTCCTAGTCGAGCCGCCCGATGCCGTTCAGCTCAACAGCTCCTGGGCCGCCAGGAGGATGCCCAGCTTGCCCGATTCGTAGGTCAGACCGCCCTGAAGATAGACGGTGTACGGCTCCCGCATAGGCGCGTCGCAGGAGAGTTCGATGGACGCGCCCTGCATGAAGGCCCCGGCGGCCATGATGACCTGGGAGTCGTAGCCGGGCATATCCCAGGGCTCCGGGGTGACGTAGGAGTCCACCGGGGCGCCCCGCTGGACCCCCTTGCAGAACTTCTTCACCCGCTCCGGGTCCCGCAGATGGAGCATCTGGATGATGTCGTGGCGGGGCGCGGCGCTGGACGGGTCCACATCGAAGCCCAGCAGCTCCATGAGCCGGGCGGCGAAAAGGGCGGTCTTCACCGCCTGGGCGGTGACGTGGGGGGCCAGGAACAGGCCCTGGTAGAGGCTCCGGCTGTGGCCCAGGGTACAGCCGCACTCCCGGCCGATGCCCGGGGCGGTGAGGCGGGCGGCGGCCCCCTCGATCAGGTCGGCCCGGCCCGCCAGGTAGCCCCCCGTGGGGGCCAGCCCCCCGCCGGGGTTCTTGATGAGGGACCCCACCACCAGGTCCGCCCCCACCTGGGTGGGCTCCAACTCCTCCACAAACTCCCCGTAGCAGTTGTCCACCAAAATAGCCACGTCCGGGTTGGCCTCCCGGATGGCGGCGCACATCTCCCCGATCTCGGCCACCGACAGGGACGCCCGGGTGGCGTAGCCCCGGGACCGCTGGAGCAAAATGGCCTTTACATGGGGCCGCTTCACCGCCTCCACCATGCCTTTTAAGTCCGGTTTGTTGTCAAGGAGGTCCACTTGACAGTAGTTGACCCCCCACTCTTTCAGCGAACCGGGGCCCTTGTGGGTGACGCCGATGACCCCCAGCATGGTGTCATAGGGCGCGCCCACCCCGGAGACCAGGGTGTCCCCCGGCCGCAGACAGCCGAACAGGGCGGCGGTGATGGCGTGGGTGCCGTTGACAAAGTTCAGCCGCACCAACGCCTCCGGGGTGCCAAACACCTGGGCGTAAATGGCCTCCAGCTTGTCCCGGCCCACGTCGTCGTAGCCGTAGCCGGTGGTGCCCACAAAGTCCCCTTCGGACACCTTGTGATCCTGAAAGGCCTCCAAGACCTTCCGGGTGTTGGCCTGGGCGATGGCGTCCGTCCGGGCGAACTGCTCCGCCAGATCCCCCTCCGCCCGGGCGGCCAGGTCCCAAAGTTCCTGTTTTATCTGTAAAGCCATATCTCTTTACACCTCGTTTTCACACCGGGGGCAGGTCCGCCTGGGCGAAGGCGGCCAAAAGCCGGGCGGCGGCCTCGGCGTCGGACAGCCAGACGGCCTCCTGGGGGCTGTGGATATACCGGCAGGGCACGCCGACCCCCCCGGTGCAAACCCCCGCCCGGGCCTTGTGGATGGCCCCGGCGTCGGTGCCGCCGTCGGTCATGATGTCCAGCTGGAAGGGGATGCTCCCCTCCTCCGCCAGGGCCCGGAGCCGCGCCACCACCTGGGGGTGGCAGATGACGGAGGCGTCCATCACCTTGATGGCCGCCCCGCCGCCCCACTTGCAGGAGCCGGCGTGCTCGCCGCCGGGAAGGTCGTCCGAATCGGTGACGTCGGCCACCACGGCGTAGTCCGGGTCGACGGCGAAGGCCGCCGTCTGGGCGCCACGCAGGCCCACCTCCTCCTGGACGGTGAAGACAAAATACAGGTCGTTGGGGCTGTCCTGGACCTGGGATAGGGCCTTCAGGAGGACGGCACAGCAGACGCGGTCGTCCAAGTAGGGGCCGAAGACCGCCCCGCCGCCCCGGCGGGTGGGGGTGTCCCAGATGGCGGCGTCGCCCACCTGTACCTGGGCCCGGGCCTCCGCGGCGTCCTTCGCGCCGATATCCACGTAGAGGTGGCCCACCTCCCGCTTCTTGTCCTCCAGCCCCTCGTCCTCAAAGACCACGCCCACCGCGCCGTTTTGGAAGCGCACCGGGGTGCCGGGGAGCAGGCGGGGCTCGATCCC
>CANQMK010000049.1 GCA_947624895.1 uncultured Oscillospiraceae bacterium
CCGCCGCCCGGGTCGGAAGGTCCGCCCCGGGGTCACCGCCTACACCCTCCCCGCCTTCTGGAAGACGGGGGGCAGGGAGGATTTCCGCTTCCGCCGCAACCAGCGCAAGGCGGCGGACTACATCCAGGGTCTCCTCCGCCGGATGGGGGAGCGGGACCCCCTGCTGTGGTGCGCCACCCCCTGGGGGGTGCACCTGCTGGACTACCTGCCCTACAAGGGCCTGGTCTACGACTGCGACCGCTACTGGACCGGCCTGCCCCTGGACTGGGAGAGCGACCTGGCCCTCAGCGCCGACGTGGTCTTCGCCGCCTCGGCGGGCCTGGCCGACCGGCTGAGCCCCTGCTGTCAGAACATCGCGGTGGTGCCCAATGGGTGCAACTACCCTATGTTCGCCCGGGAGGACATCGAGACGCCCCCGGAGCTGCGGGACCTGATCGGCCCCCTGCTGGGCTACGCCGGGACGCTGTGGGCGGACCTGGACTACGGCCCCATCTTCACCTGCCTGGCCGCCCACCCGGACTGGAACTTCCTCCTCCTGGGCAGGCAGGAGGAGAGCCCCGGGCTGGAGAAGCTCCGGGGGATGGAGCAGGTGATTCTGGCCGACCGCTGTCCCCTCATCCAGGTGCCGGACTACGTCCGCCAGTGCGATGTGTGCCTGGACCTGCGCCGGGGGGAGGTGGCCAGCGACGTGCTGCCCGGGCGGGTGTTCGAGTACCTGGCCGCGGGCAAGCCGGTGGCGCGGCACAGCTTCCCCGGCGAGGTGGCGGGCCTGCCCGGACTGATCTACCAGTCCGACGACCTCCACGGCTTCGTGGCCGCCTGCGAGCAGGCCCTCCGGGAGGAGAACGTCTGGCGGCGGAGCCGCCGCCGGGAGGCGGGGGAGGAGTCCTCCTGGGACAAGCGCGCCCAAGAGGTCCAGCGCGTCCTGGAGTCCTCCATGCTCCTGTAAAACAAGCAAAACGCCCCGGAGGCATCTCCTCCGGGACGTTTTTTGCTGGGGGCAGCTTGCCCATAGTCGGCACCTCCCTGCGGGCACCAGGCGTCCGTGCCGGTCAGGACGTTTTTTGCTGGGGGCAGCTTGCCCATAGTCGGCACCTCTCTGCGGGCGCCAAGCGTCCGTGCCGGTCAGGACGTTTTTTGCTGGGGGCAGCTTTATCCGCAGTCGGCACCTCTCTGCGGGCGCCAAGCGTCCGTGCCGGTCAGGACGTTTTTTGCTGGGGGCAGCTTTATCCGCAGTCGGCGCCTCCCTGCGGGCGCCAAGCGTTCGTACTGACCAGGACGTTTTTTGCTGGGGGCAGCTTGTTCACAAAAAGCCTCGCAGAGTTTCGCGCCTCCAGCGCGAAAAGAACCTAAAAAATTTTGGGCCAGGACATGCGCCTGGCCCAAAATACCTCTCGGCCCGCAAGTGTGCCCGCAAGGGCGCGCGCGGCGGGCTGTAAAATTGACAAAGAAGGGGCAAAGCCCCTTCTTTGTCAAAGTCTTTTACGCGTAGAAACTGTGCCCCCCGATGGTGGCCACGAACGAGCGGTGGCTGGCGGCCCAGCAGCGCAGGCCGGCCCGGTTGAACCACAGCACGTTCTCCAGGGACACCGCCCCGTCCAGCACCAGCTTGGCGGCCAGGACGCTCTCGGCGTTGGGGGTCTTGTTGATGGCGCCGTTGGCCACGGGGGTGAACTGGTTCTTCTGGTAGATGACCCCTTTGATGGTGTTGGGGAAGCGGCTGTCCCGCACCCGGTTGAGAATCACGTTGCCCACGGCGATCTTGCCGGTCAGGGGCTGGTTGCCGCTCTCGGCGTTGATGATGTGGCTGAGCCAGTAGAGGTCGTCGTTGTTGTAGTACTGGCCGCCCCAGGCCAGAGCGCCGCTGCCGGTGGTCAGGTCGAAGGTGCCGTCAGCCTGGCTGACAAAGGTGGC
The DNA here is from genome assembly GCA_947624895.1 of uncultured Oscillospiraceae bacterium. Classification (GTDB taxonomy): domain Bacteria; phylum Bacillota; class Clostridia; order Oscillospirales; family Oscillospiraceae; genus MGBC124762. The sequence goes on from CANQMK010000049.1 coordinate 1,915, forward strand.
GTCGTAGACCTTGCACACCACGTCCAGAGGCAGCAGCACCGCGCCGTTCTGGGCCTGCACCAGGTTGGGGACGTAGAGGTAGCGCATGTTGGAGACCACGTAGCACATCCCCGGGGTGGCGGTGAGGTCCACCAGGCCCCAGTGGACCAGGGTGGCGGTGTTCCCGTCCCAGTAGGACTGGACCAAGGGGTCCAGGGCCTGGGCCACCGGGCGGGCGGCCACGTAGGCGACGCCGTTTACGTAGGTGACCATGGGGTCCTCCGTCATGGCCACGCCGTTGACCCGCACACCGTACTGGACGGGGGCGGCCTCCACGGCCTCCGCCGCCGGGTCAGGGGGCACGGCGGCCATAGCGGCCACCAGCGGGGTGACCAGGGTCAGGACCAGCACGAGCGCCAGCGCCGACCGGGTGGAAGTCTTGGCAAACTTGATAAACATGGTGATCGTTAACACTCCTTACAAAACAGCTTGTTTCTGTTTGTAACCGTATTGTAACCCCATACGCAGGAGAATGCAACCCAAGTTTTCAAAAAAATTGCACAAAAAGAACTGCAAAAATCTGGCACTATCGGTGCATAAACTTCAAAAACGCTTGAATTTACGGGCTTTCGACCCTTTGTGAGCTTTGACGACTGCTCCGGGCGAGCCGGGCGGAATGCCTGGAAAAGAAATGAAACCTTCCCTGCAAAAAGCGACCTCCCCCAGGCGGGGGAGGTCGCTTCGCCGCAACGGATTTGTAATGTTTGTTACGCTTTTTCCGCCAGGATCACCCGCACCCGGCCGCCCTGGGCGGGCTTGGTGTCGTACCAGGCGGAGAGGGTGTACCGCTCCGCCAGCACCTGGCTCCGGGAGGCCAGGGTATAGAGGTCGTCCGTCCTATTATAAATATAGTATGCCACATTGTCCGCCAGAGGGTAGGCGACGCCGTCGGCGACCGCCGCCTGGTCCTCCAGGGTGACGTCCCGCAGGCGGGTGAGGCCGCGGGCGTTTTTCACCTCCTGGCCGTCCAGCATCAGGCAGGCGGGGCCCTCCTGGGCGGGGAAGGTCCTGCCGGACACGGGGAAGACCTGCTGGACGCCGCCCAAGTCAAAGGTGAGGACGCTCTGGACGATCAAGGAGGTGTTCACCACCTCCAGGTCGGTGAGCACGCCGTAGCGGTGGAGGTCGCCGGTGACGTTGTCCAGGATGAGGGTGGTCACCGCGCCGGCGGCGTCGGTATCATAGTAGCGGACCATGTCGGCGTTCAGGGTCACCCCGGCCAGGCGGGCGGGGGGGATGGTCTTGGCCACGGTGTCCCCGTAGGTATCCAGGATCTCCGCCTCCGGGGAGAGGGGAACGCCGCCCAGTTGGGCGGCGTCCTGGCTCACAGCGCCGGTGATGGACCGGCGTCCCAGACGGGTCAGCTGGGCCTTGCCCCCCGTCAGGACCACCTCCACCAGGGATCCCAGGGGGAGGTCATCGGCGTCCTTCCAGGCGTAGGGGTAGGTGTACTGCTGGCCGTCGGCGGCGGTGATGGTGGCCACATGGGCGGCGTAGGGGTCGTCGCTGCCGTCGGTGTAGGTCCGGCTGCCCAGGGCGGAGACCACCCCCACCTGCCGGAGGGTCTCCGTCTCACCCAGGCTCCGCACGGCGGCCACCCCTCCGGTGCGACCCAGGAGGAGGCGGACGGCGTCCCCCTTGCGGAACTGGCCCAGGTCGGAGAAGGCGTACTGGGCCTGGAAGGTCTCCAGGGGGTAGGTCACCCCCGCCACCACCACGGCGGTGGGAGCGGCCAGGGAGGGGGTCACCGCCTCCACCGTGCCCCAGACCGTCTTGCCGTAGACGTAGAGGGCCTTGGTGTACTCAGACCAGTAGACCACGTCCATGGAGGCGATGTCCCCCGCCGTGGCCCGGAGGCCGTTGCGGGTGACGGAGGTGGCCTGGCTCACCGGGAAGGGGAGTTGGCTCTGCCAGTTCCCCTCCGCCACCACCGGGCCCTCCACCGAGGCGGTGAGCTGGCCCATGGTGTCCTGGGAGTCAGAGAGGGCGAAGAGGATGGCCTGGTCCTCCGCCCAGTAGAGGAGGTCATACGCCCGCAGGTCCCCCAGCTCCGCCCGCTCCCCGTCCCGGTAGATCAGGGCCTGGGCGGGGTCGAAGGGCAGCAGGCTCTCCCAGTCCCCGGTGAGGGGGATGGGGCCCTCCTGCTCCACCCGGAACAGGGCGGGCACGTCCACCTGGCCGTCGGCGTTGAGGCTGTGGCCCAAGAGGTTTACATAACTCTGCCCAGACTTGTTGCTGGCGCAGAGGAGGTCATAGAAGAGGTGCAGGCAGTCCTGGCGGGTGAGGGGGTCGGTGGCGTTCTGGGCGGCCACCCCCTGATCCAGGTCCAGGGAGTGGTAGAGGGCCAGCTGTCCGGCGGGCCAGGGGGTGGAGAAGTCGCTGTCCTGATAGCCCAGGAGCCGGACGGCCATGGTGGCCCCCTCCTGGAGGGTGATGGTATCCTGGGGGTGGAACCAGCCCTGCTCATCCCCCTTCACCAGGGCCGCGTCCACCGCCGCGCGGACATAGGGGGCGTACCAGTCGCGGAAGGACACGTCGGGGTAGGGGGAGGTGTTGGCGCTCTGGCCCACCGCGTCCCGGTAGGGGGAGGCGGCGATGAGGAGCTTGGTGAACTCCGCCCGGGTGACCGTCCGCTCCAGGTGGAGCGCGCCGGTCTCGTCGCCCACCATGATCTCCAGCTCCCGGAGGACGGCGGCCTTTTCCCGCTGGGGCACCTCCTCCAGGGAGGCGGCCAGGGCGGGGGTCGCCCCGGGGAGGACCAGGGCGGCGCAGAGGAGGAGGGACAGGATACGCTTTTTCATAGTGGAGTCTCCTTTTGTCAGGCCGCTCGCCGGGGCGGTCTTTTGTTATTCATAGCGCAGGGCGTCGATGGGATTGAGCTTGGCGGCCTTGTTGGCGGGGAGGTAGCCGAACAGCACGCCGATGGCCACGCTGACGCCGAAGGCCACCAGGATGCCGGAGAGGGTGGGAACGGCGCGGAAGGAGTTCTCCGACCCCAGCACCATGCTCAGGATCCAGGTGAGGAGGTTGGCGGCCAGGATGCCCAGGCCGATGCCCAGAACGCCGCCGATGGCGGAGGTGGTGCCCGCCTCAATGACGAACTGCCAGCGGATGTTCTTGGGCTTGGCGCCCAGGGACTTGCGGATGCCGATCTCCCGGGTCCGCTCGGTGACGGACACCAGCATGATGTTCATGATGCCGATGCCGCCCACCAGCAGGGACAATGCGGCGATGAGGGTGAGGATGGTCATGAGCAGGTCCAGCATGGTGTTCATGGCGTCCATCATCTCCGCGGCGGTGAGGACCACGTAGCGGTCGGAGTCCTGGAAGATCTTGAACAGCTCCCGCTCCACCAGGCCCTTGGCCGCGGGGGCGGTCTCCCGGGAGGTGGCGGCGAAGAGGTACTCGCTGGAGGTGGTGCCGCTGAGGCGGACGGCCTGGGTGTAGGGGAGGTAGACCACGTCGTCCCCGCTGCCCTCGGTGACGTCGGCGCACTCGTCCATCACGCCCACCACGGTGAAGGGCACGCCGGAGAGGGTGAGGCTCTTGCCCAGGGCGCTGCCGCCGAAGGCCTCCCGCTCCAGATAGGCCCCCACCACGCACACGCTCTGCTGGCGCTGGGCGTCCACGTAGGAGAGGAAGCGGCCCTTGGCCAGCTTCTCCCCATTCATGGAGGTGCCCCGCTCGACGCTGTAATAGGTCTCGCTCACCCCCTTGACCGTGGTGCGGGTGAACTCGTCGGCGCCGTGGCGGACGGTGAGGGGGGCCCGAATCTCCGGGGTCACCCCGGAGAGGTACTGGGGATAGCGCTCCACCAGGGCGAACATATCCTCAATGTCCACGTGGCGGGAGGAGTCGTTGTCCCCCAATATCATGGCGTCCACCTGGTTGGAGCCCAGCGATTCAAACTGCTCGTTCATGTAGACCTGCATCCCGTGGCCCAGGCTGGTGATGATGATGACCGCGGCCACGCCGATGATGATGCCCAGCATGGTGAGCAGGGAGCGCATCTTGCTGGTGGACAGGGACTTGAGGGCCAGGCGGAAGGACTGGGTGAAGTTCATACCGCCGCCTCCTCTTGCTCCTCGGGCTGGACCACCGCTCTGGGGTCGTCAGAGGGGCCGTCGTAGATGACCCGGCCGTCCTGGAGCCGGACGATGCGCCGGGCCTTGACGGCGATGGAGTTGTCGTGGGTGATGAGGATGACGGTGTTCCCCTCGGCGTTGAGCTGCTGGAGGAAGGCCAGCACCTCCCGCCCGGTGCGGGAGTCCAGCGCGCCGGTGGGCTCGTCGGCCAGGATCACCGAGGGGTCCCCCGCCAGGGCCCGGGCGATGGACACCCGCTGCTGCTGGCCGCCGGAGAGCTGGGAGGGGAGGTTCTTGCGCTTGTCCGCCAGGCCCACCCGCTCCAGGGCCCGCGCCGCCCGGGCGCGGCGCTCCTCGGCGGAGACCCCGGCGTAGAGCAGGGGCAGCTCCACGTTCTCCTGCACGCTCAGCTTGGCGATGAGGTTGTACTGCTGAAAGATGAAGCCCAGCATCTTGTTGCGGATCTCCGCCTGCTGGTCGTCGTCCATGGTGGACACGTCGATCCCGGCCAGGAGGTAGGAGCCGGAGGTGGGCACATCCAGGCAGCCGATGATGTTCATGGCCGTGGACTTGCCCGAGCCGGACTGGCCCACGATGGCCACGAACTCCCCCTGGTCCACCGTCAGGGACACGCCGTCCAGGGCGTGGACATCGCTGTCGCCCATGTGGTAGATCTTATAAATGTCCCGAAATTCGATCAGGTGTTCCAAGGCTCATTCCCCCATAGCGGACGCGATGGCGTCCATGGCGCTGGAGGCGGCGTTGGGGATGTAGACGGTCTCCCCCTCCTCCAGACCGGAGAGGATCTCGATGTTCTCGCTGTCGGAGCGGCCCAGCTCCACCGCTCGCTCCTCCAGTTTGCCGGCGTTCACCAGCTCCCCGGCGGCGTTGCACGCGCCGGGACCGGCCACGTAGACGAAGTTGCCCCGCTGGACCGCGTCAGAGGGGATGCACAGGGCGTTGCCCAGCTGCTCCACCAGGATGGTGGCGGAGACGTTCATGCCGGGGTAGAGGCCCTCCCCCTGGTCCACCACCACGGTGACGGGGTAGTTGGTGCTGCCGGCCACGGTGGTGCCGTTGATGTTGATCTTGTCCACGTGGCCGGTGAAGGTCTGGCCCTCCAGGGCGGAGGAGGTGAAGGTGACGCTCTGCCCCACCTGGAGGCGGCTCACGTCCAGCTCGGACACGTTCATGTCAAAGGTGAGCCGGGACATATCGTAGATGATGGCCAGATAGGAACTCTGGCCGGAGGCGGCGGCGGTGGAGGGGTCGATGTTGTCCCCGGCCTTGTAGTTCTTCTCGATGACGGTGCCGTCGATGGGGGAGGAGATGGTGTAGTCCTCCAGGGCGTCCTGGGCGATGCGCAGGCCGTCCTGGGCGTCCCGCAGGGAGAGCTCGGCGGAGCGGACGTTCAGGCGGGCGGTGTCGATCTGGCCCTGGAGGTCGGGCACCTCAAAGGAGCCCAGGACCTGGCCGTTGGACACCCGGTCCCCCTCCCGGACGGAGAGGGTCTCCACCTCCCCGGACATGAGGGCGATCACCTGCTTGGACTGGGCGTAGTCAAAGCTGCCCAGCCCGGCGGAGGCCACCTCCCCCACCTGGGCGGCGGCGGTGGAGCCCTGGTCCAGGGCGCCGGGGTTGGGCACCTGGATGACCACCTGCCGGACCACGGCGTTGCCGGGGAGGACCTGGTCGGCGGCGCCGATCTCCGAGATGACGCCGGAGAGGACGCTCCCCGAGCCGGTGACGCTCACCTGGGCGGCCTGGCCCACCTGGAAGGTCTGGGCCTGGACGGCGTGGAAGGGGACGGTGAGCTCCATGGTGTCCCGGTCCAGGATGTCGGCGATGGGGGTGCCGGCGGCCACCGTATCCCCCTGTTCGATGTAGAGCTTGGTGACGGTGCCGGAGGCGTTGGCCTTGACGCGCGCGTCCTCCCGGCTGTCCGACTGGGTCTTCAGCAGGTCATTCAGGGAGAGCTGGGCCTGCTCCAGCCCCAGCTGGGCCCGGTCCACGGCGCTCTGGGCGTTGTCGATGGCGTTCTCCGCGTCGGTGGGGTCCAGGGTGAAGAGGACCTGGTCCTTGGTGACCATATCCCCCTCCTCAAAGGGGGCGGTGAGGATCTCCCCCCGGAGGAGGGTGGTGGCCCGGTAGGAGTCGTTGGGCTTCACCGTGCCGGAGCCGGTGACGGTGATGGTCATGTCCTGGACGGAGGCCTGGACGGGGAGATAGCCCCCCACGGCCACAGAGCCGCCGCCGCCCATACAGGCCCGCAGCAGCACCGCCGCCACCACGATCACCACCACCAGGATGATGAGGCGGCGGAGCCACTTGCGGCGCTTCTTGGGTGGGACAAAGACAGGCGCGCCTTTGCCCGGATCGGCGGCGTTCTTATGTTCTTCCACAGCGGCGCCCTTGTTCTCCACAGCGGCGCGCTTCTTCTCGTCGACGGTGGTAGACGGCATAGACAGGACCTCCTTGGCAGGGGAAAGGATAAAAAATCAACGCTCCTACTATACAAAATAAAAGTAAACAAATTGTGAACAGTCGGCAAAGAGTATCTGAAGATTTTCTGAAAAAAACAGGGCGCGGGGCGTATAACTCCGCCGGAGCTGGCAACAATAGGGGGCACGGAGGTGTTTTACCAGTGCGAAATGAACGGGAAAAGCGGGGCGGCCTGAGCCGCCTGGGCGACTTCCTCGCGGGAAAGGGCTTCTACATAGTCCTCTCCCTATGCGTCGCCGCCATTGGGATCTCGGGCTATTTTCTTCTGACAGACTCACTGGACCCCGGCCAGCCGGTGGCCGGGCGGGCGGAGGTGGTGGTGATGCCGTCTCCCGCCCTGCCCTCGGTGGCGCCGGAGCCCACGCCGGAGCCGATGACCACCCCGGTGCCCACCCCCACTCCAGCGCCCACGCCGGAGCCCACCCCGGCACCCGCGCCCACCCCCGCCCCGGAGCCGGAGCCGGTGGTCTACACCTGGCCGGTGAAGGGGGAGGTGATCGGGGCGTACAGCCTGGAGGTGCTGGCCTATGACCAGACCATGGGGGACTGGCGCACCCACGAGGCCATGGACCTGGCCGCCCCCCTGGGGGCCCAGGTGCTGGCCGCGGCGGACGGGGTGGTGAGCGCGGTCTACGACGACCCCCTCATGGGCACCACCGTGGTGGTGGAGCACCCGGATCAGGTGACCAGCCTCTACGCCAACCTGGCCCCCACCCCGCCGGTGGCGGTGGGGGAGTCGGTGACCACCGGGATGGTCATCGGCGCGGTGGGCCAGACGGCGGCGGCGGAGAGCCAGCGGGCCTCCCATCTCCACTTCGCCATGACCCAGGACGGAGCCCCCGCGGACCCCGCCAACTACCTGCCCCCGCTCCCCTGAGCGAAAAGAGACCGCGCGCCGAGGCGCGCGGTCTCTTTTGCTGTCTGGAAAGCCGGGCCCTTACTTCGTCCCGAAGATGCGGTCCCCCGCGTCGCCCAGGCCGGGGACGATGTAGGCGTGGTCGTTGAGCTTCTCGTCCAGGGCGGCCAGGTAGATGTCCACGTCCGGGTGGTCCTTCCGCACCCGCTCCACCCCCTCCGGGGCGCCGATGATGTTCATGAGCTTGATGTGCTTGCAGCCGTAGTTCTTCATGAACTGGATGGCGGCGGAGGCGGAGCCGCCGGTGGCCAGCATGGGGTCCAGGATGATCACGTCCCGGCTGGCGATATCGTCAGGCATTTTGCAGTAGTACTCCACCGGCTCATGGGTCTTGGGGTCCCGGTAGAGGCCGATGTGGCCCACCTTGGCGGAGGGGATCAGGGTGAGGATGCCGTCCACCATCCCCAGGCCCGCCCGGAGGATGGGCACGATGGCCAGCTTTTTCCCGGCGATGACGTTGACCTTGGCCTTGGCCACGGGGGTCTCGATCTCCACCTGCTCCATGGGCAGGTCCCGGGTGGCCTCGTAGCACATGAGGGTGGCGATCTCCCCCACCACCTGGCGGAAGTCCTTGACGCCGGTGTCCTTGTTGCGGAGAATGGAGAGCTTGTGCTGGAGCAGGGGGTGGTCCAAAACGTGTACCATGTTGTCCATTTTTCTGATCTCCTTATCCTGTGATTTTTACGCGAGATGATCCATCGCGGTGCTGACAGAGGAAGCCTGTTCCCGGGCCAGCCGCTCCCGCTCCGCCTGGGAGAGGCGGTGGTAGACGGGGGCCAGGTCGGCGGGAGTGGTCAACTCCCCCCGGCGGGCCAGCTCCAGGCCGCACCGGGCCACCCCCCAGGCGGACTGGTAGCGCAGGTGGGGCGGGGCGGGGCGGCAGGGGATGCCCCGGGCGCTGAACTCATTATAGCACAGCTCCCAGCCGTCGCCAACCAGGAAGAGGCAACTTTCTCCGCCGAATTTTTCCACCTGGTCGGCCAGCTCCGCCGCGGCCAGGGCGCCGTCGGGGGAGAGACGGCGGGGGACGCCGTCCTGGACGAGGAACCGGGCGGCGTAGACCTGCCCCCGGCGGGCGTCCATACAGCAGCACAGCCGCGCCCCCTCCAGGTGGGCCAGGCCCCAGGCCATGGACTCCAGGGTGGAGCAGGCGGCGCAGGGGATCCCCCTGGCCCAGGCCAGCCCCTTGGCCTCCGCCACGCCGATGCGGAGCCCGGTGAAGGACCCCGGCCCGGCGGCCACGGCCACCAGCTCCACCTGGTCCAGAGCGGCCCCGCAGTTTTTCAGCATATCCTCCGCCATGGGCAGGAGGGTGACCGAGTGGGTCAGCCCGCTGTTCTGAAAGGACTGGGCCACCAGGAACTCATCCCGGCACAGGGCGCAGGAGGCGGCCTTGGCCGAGGACTCCAGGGCGAGGATCAGCACGCCGCCACCTCCTCGATCCGGACGCGGCGGGCGGTGTCCGTCTCCCCCCGGGTGATGGTGACCCGCCGGGTGGGGGAGAGGAGCGCGCCGCCCCGCTCGCTCCACTCCACGGCGCACACGCCGCCCCGGTCCAGATAGTCCTCCCAGCCGATGTCGAACAGCTCCTCCGGGGACTCCAGCCGGTAGAGGTCGAAGTGGAAGAGGGGCAGCCGCCCGCCCAGATACTCGTTGACGATGGTGAAGGTGGGGCTCTGCACCCGACCGGGATAGCCCAGCCCCCGGGCCAGGCCCCGGGTGAAGGCGGTCTTGCCCGCCCCCAGGTC
>CANQMK010000050.1 GCA_947624895.1 uncultured Oscillospiraceae bacterium
AGGGTGAACTGGCTCACCGCCAGGATGCTCCCCCCCACGGCGGCCAGGTTCAAATTCATCTTCCCCCCGTCGTCCTCAAAGACCCGGAGGTTGCAGATCTTCTCCGCCATCTTCTCGGCGGTCTGGGCCGTGTCCTCCGGCCCCACCCCCAGCAGGACCAGGTAGCCCCGGCCGATCTGGCCGGTGATCTGCCCGTCCACCTTCACGCTGGCCCGGCTCACCCGGGTGACTACCGCCCGCATCAGCGGTACACCCTGCCCATCCCCTTGGCGAAGAGGGGATCCAGCTCCAGCTGGGCCAGGTCGCCGGGGGCGCACTTCAGGCCGGTGACATCTACGATGGTCTCCATGGCCCCCACCCGGCCCAGGACCTTCACCCGCTGGTTGCCCACCCGGATGATGGGCTGTTCCTTCCCCCGCCAGCGGCGCAGGACGGCCAGCAGGCCGGTGGCCCGGGGGACGGCCACCCCCAGCCCGTTCTGATATCCCACCGCCAGGGTGGCGGCCCGGACCGGCTTTTTCAGCCGGACGGGGGCCTCGTACCCCACGGTGTGCCCCGCGGGGAGCCAGCGGATATCCTCGATGCTGGCCTCGCAGTAGCCCAGCTTTTGCAGACCGTCGTCCTTGGCCCGCTGGCACCGGCCCAGCAGGGCGGAGCCCACCCGCACGGCGTCCAGGCGGGCGAAGTCGTAGCGCAGGGCGGCATAGCTGCCCGCAGCGTGGACCATCCCCGTCTCAAACCCCGCCCGCTGGACCTCCTGGACCACCTGGAGGAAGTCTCCCATCTGGGCCGCCGCCCGCTTCCGGGAGGCGGTGGACTGAAAGTGGGTGTAGATGCCGGAGATGGCCACGTTCTGGAGGTTCTGGAACAGGGAGATGATCTTGTCCGGCTCGGAGAGGACCATCCCGCCGTAGCCCATGCCCATGTCCACCTGGACGTGGGCCTCCGCCACGGTGGAGCGGCTCTCCGCCAGGGCGTTCAGGGCCATTCCCGCCTCCGCCGACCCGATGGAGCACACCACGTTCAGGTCCATGAGCTGTTCCAGCTCGGCCCGGTCCACCGTGGAGCGGAGCATCAGGATCTCCTCCTCCACCAGCCCCGCCTTGCGGAGGCTCTTGGCCTCCCCCGGCTCGGAGACGGCGAAGCGGGTCACTCCGCAGCTGTGGAGCAGTTCCGCCATCTCCAGCAGTCCCGCGCCCCGGGCGTCGCCGGTGAGGACGGCGTAGATGGCCGCGCCCCCCACCCGGTCCTTGATGGCCTGGAGGTTGTTTTTCACCCCGCGGGTGTCGATCACCATGCGCTTCACAAATGATCCCCCCTGTCCGGCGGCCCGGACGGTATGCCGCTTTTTGCTGTATTATAGCACAGCCCCCTCCCCTTGTCAAAACCCGCCGCGTTCCCGCCGGAAAAAAGCTGTCCCTGGGGCGGCGCGCCGCTCCAGAGACAGGCAAAAAAGGAGGGCCCCGAAGGGCCCTCCTCTTTGTGCTTGGGTCTGGTCGCTAATCTGGGAGTGATTACTCCTGGTTCTGCTTGAGCAGCACGCCACGGATGATGTACACGTAGTCGCACAGCTCCTCGTCCTCGATCACAGCCACCTGGACGTTGTCGGCGTCATACACGTTGGAGTCGATGTCCACGGTGTCGTTGGGCCCAAGGAGGGTCACGCCCTGGTAGCCCAGACGGCCGGCGCGGTTGTTCTCGGTGTCTTCCTTCATGTCGATCAGGACCACCACGGTCTTGTCGTCCACGTCGTAGGCGCCCTGGTCGGTGACCACAACACCGTCGCCGTAGTCAACGAAGGTGCCCTTGTGGACCACGCCGTTGCCATACATATCCTCGGCGACCTGGCTGATCTCTTCGATGACGCCCTCGTTCACGGTGTCGATGGCGAACAGGCGGTTCTCGTAGTTCTCAACAGCTTCCACGGAAGCCCAGGCGCTGCTGGTGAAGACCATGGTGGTCTCCTCACCCTTCGCGTCCACGACGGAGGCGGTGTAGTTGCCGTCCACGTCAACAGTGTAGTTGTTGCTGCGGATGAAGATGAAGCCCTCGGGCACGTCGTCAGCAAAGGCGCTGGCCTTGATGTAGACGAACTTGGCGGCGCCCACTTCAGCACCGGTGTCGTCGTTGATCTCGTGGATGACCACGCCGCCCACGATGTTGTTCTTGCTCACGGCGGGCACGTTGGTGTGGCCGGTGTAGCTGCCGTAGGTGATGGTGTCGCCGTTGTCACGCTCCACCACGAACACGGTGCGGCTGTTGGCGCTGTTCACACCGTCGAAGGTGGGACGCTTCACGATGCCGTCAGCGTTGGTGGTGCTCACGGAGTGCACCTGACCGTAGTCGTTGATGCGCAGGCTCAGGTTGGTCAGCTCATAGTAGCCGTTGGAGTCCACGTGATAGGAGAAGAAGCCGTCCTTGTAGGAGAAGGTCTTATCCCCGTTGGCGTTGGTGCCGCTCATCATGTCAGCCACGTCGCTAATCTTGATCTGGCGGTTGGCGCGGTCGGTCCGGAAGTCGGCGTCAGCCACGATGGTCTTCAGGGTGGGGTTGGGGCTGCCCACGCCGATCTTGCTCACGCGGACCACCTCAGCGGTGCCGTCCATGAACAGGAGCTTGGCCTCGAGGTACTCATTGGCGTCGATGGCGCCGCTGGTGATCCAGGAGCTCTGGAGGATCACGGCCACGTTGCTGGTGACGCTCTCGTCGGTGTTCTGGACGTCATAGCAGATGCCGCCATTCTTGTCCAGATAGAAGGTGTACTCGTTGTCGTAGTCGCCCCACGTCTTCATCTGGCTCTCCACGTGCTTCGCTTCGATGCCAGTGCAGTCATAGGTCTTGCCGTTGACGGTCAGCTCGCCCTTGCTGGACACGCTGGTGACCTTGCCGGTCACGGACTCAGCGGGCTCAATGCCGATGACCATCTTGTCGCCGGTCTGGCCGTTGGTGTAGTACAGGACCACGTCGTCCTTCTGCAGGTCGGCCCAGGAGCCGGTGATCTGAGAAGTGGGCACATAGCCGCCGGTCACGCCGGGGATGATGACCTTCTCGACGTTCTTCTCGGTGGTGGTGCGGACATTACCGGTGATCTTGGCCACCTTGTAGGCCAGGATGGTGATGGTGTCCACCTTGCCGGTGTTGTCGGTGTCGTACAGCTTGGCGACCTCGCCCTTAGCCAGATCCCGAGCGGGCTTGGGCTCGCCGTTCACATAGAAGGTCACGGCAGGATTGCCGTTCTCGTCCTTGTCGCACTCAACGCCCACATACAGGTCGTTGACCTTGTTCCAGATGTCGCTGGACCGGGTGTCGAAGAAAGTCTCGTCGGTGATGGTCTTCAGGGGCTCGATGTCGGAGCGAGCCACGGTGGTGCTCACGATGTCGGTGACGTTCACGCTGGTGAACCAGCCGTTGACGTCGTCATAGGTGGCGTCAGCCTTCACGAACACGTCGCAGAGCTGGCCCACGTCGGACAGGGAGGCCTTCACGACGCCGTTGGTGATCTTGCCGGCGCTGGAGATGGTGGCCTTCTCGCTGTCAGCGTTCCACGCCTGGACAGCGGACAGGGTGCCGTCGGTAGCGACCTGGGTGACAACGCCGGTCAGCTTCACGATGCCGAAGACCTTGTAGCCCAGAGTGGCGTGCTGGCTGTAGGAAGCGACGTACTGGGAGCCGTTGTCCTGGAGCATGACGGCCTCACGATAACGGGCCTGCAGAGCATTGTAGATGATCTGGGCGGCGTTGTCGCGGGTCAGAGCCTGCATGGCGCTCTGGTCGACGTTCTTCATCAGGCCGGCGGCCTTGGCGTCGGACATGATCTTGCCGGACCAAGCGGGGTCATTCTCGTAGCCACGGTTCTTGGAGTCGTAGCCGAGGATGGTCAGCATGACCTTGCAGGCCTCCACCACGGTGACGTTGTTGCTGGGGTTGTAGTTGCCGAAGTTGTCGCCGCTGATGTACTTGTTGGCATACAGGAAGTTGATGTAGCTCTCAGCCCAGTTGCCGGAGACGTCCTTCAGGGCGGAGACAGTGCCCAGATAGGCGTCCGCGTCGTCATCGCCGTTGGCAGCCACGTAGGCCAGCTTGGCCCAAGAGGCACGGTCGATGTTGGCAGCGGGGGAGTAGGAGCCGTCGGGCATACCCTCGATGATGCCCAGGTCCACGTTCAGGGCCACCGCGCTCTGGTGGGTGATGCTGTCCCAGTCCGTGAGGTCGGTGGCGACCTTGGCCCCATCGGCGGCGGAGACGATGGTAAACATGCCGAGCAGCATGACCAACGCCAGGCCAAGAGCCAAGACCTTCTTCAGGTTGTTCATTGGAAGTTCCTCCTTCTTTTAATTTGACTTGGGGGATAGAGACCCCTTCGCCTTACGGTGCTATGATAAATCATCGAAAAAAAAACGTCAAGTGTTTTTGACCAAGTGTAACACAACTGAAATATTCCCTCCCGCTCCCAGTCCCCGCCGCCCCAGCCGCCCTAATATATAAGGTATGCTCCCCTCCCCCTTGTGCTTCCGCCGCCCTTCCTGTATAATGGCCTCATCAGGCCCCCGCGTCCGGGGGCGGGGGAGAGACGTTTCTATGGAGTATCGGTCCACGGAATTTGATATCGCCGTCGTAGGCGCGGGCCACGCGGGGATCGAGGCCGCCCTGGCCGCCGCCCGGCTGGGTCTGCGGGTGGGCTGTTTTTGCGTGAATTTGGACAGCGTGGGCAATATGCCCTGCAACCCCGCCATCGGCGGCACCGGCAAGGGCCAGCTGGTGGCGGAGGTCGACGCCCTGGGGGGCGAGATGGGCCGGGCGGCGGACGCCACCTGCATCCAGTACCGCCTCCTGGGACGGGGGAAGGGCCCGGCGGTGTGGTCCCTCCGGGCCCAGGCCGACCGGCTGAACTACCGGCGCTACATGAAGTCCGCCCTGGAGCGGCAGGAGAACCTCTCCCTCCTTCAGGCGGAGGTGCGGGAGGTCCGGGTGGACGGGTCCGGCGCGGTATCCGCCGTGGTGACGGACACCGGGGCGGTCCACCCGGTCCGGGCCTGCGTGATCGCCACCGGCACCTATCTGGGGGGCCGGACCATCGTGGGGGAGGTCACCCGGCAGTCCGGGCCGGACGGCCTGGCGGCGGCCATCGGCCTCACCGCCTCCCTGGAGGCCCTGGGCCTCTCCCTCCGGCGTTTCAAGACGGGCACGCCCCCCCGGGTGGACGGCAAGACGGTGGACTTCTCCCAGATGGAGCGGCAGGAGGGGGACCCGGACGCCCCCGCCTTCTCCTGGCGCTCCACCGGGGGCGGCGGGGCGCGGAACCGGGCGGTGTGCTGGCTCACCTACACCACCCCCGCCACCCACGCCGTCATCCGGGCCAACCTCGCCCGCTCCCCCCTCTTCTCCGGGGTGATCCAGGGGGTGGGCCCTCGGTACTGTCCCTCCATCGAGGACAAGGTGGTCCGTTTCGCGGACAAGCCCCGCCACCCCCTCTTCCTCGAGCCCACCGGCCTGGACACCTCTGAACTCTACGTCCAGGGTCTCTCCTCCTCCCTCCCGGAGGACGTGCAGCTGGAGATGCTCGCCACCATCCCCGGCCTGGAGCGCGCCAAAATGACCCGGCGGGCCTACGCCATCGAGTACGACTGCCTGGACCCCACCCAGCTCCTCCCCACCCTGGAGTGCAAAGCGGTCCCCGGCCTCTACGGCGCGGGGCAGTTCAACGGCTCCTCCGGCTATGAGGAGGCGGCGGCCCAGGGGCTGGTGGCGGGGGTGAACGCCGCCCTGAAGCTCCTGGGCCGGGAGCCCCTGGTGCTGAACCGCTGGGACGGCTATATCGGCGTGCTCCTCGACGACCTGGTCACCCGGGGCACCAACGAGCCCTACCGCATGATGACCTCCCGCACCGAGTACCGCCTGCGGTGCCGCCAGGACAACGCCGACCAGCGCCTCACCGCCATCGGCCACAAAATCGGCCTGGTGTCCGACCAGCGCCTGGCGGCGGTGGAGGCCAAGTACGCCGCGGTGGAGGCGGAGGTCGCCCGCCTGGAGAAGACCGGGCAGGCCGCCCTGCTCCGCCGCCCGGAGACGGCCTACGCCGACCTCCCCGCCCCCGACCCCGCCCTGGACCCGGAGGTGGTCCGCCAGGTGGAGCTGCAGGTGAAGTACGCCGGGTACATCGCCCGGCAGGAGCGCCAGCGCAGGGAGTTGGCCCGGATGGAGCGCCACGCTCTGCCCCCCGACCTGGACTACGCCGCCATCGACGGCCTCCGGCTGGAGGCCCGGCAGAAGCTGACCGCCATCCGCCCCCTGAACCTGGGCCAGGCGGGCCGGATCTCCGGGGTCTCCCCCGCCGACCTGACCGCCCTGATGTTCTACCTGGAGAAGCGCCATGGGAACTAGCGTGGTCCTGGGCCTGTCCGGCGGCGTGGACTCCGCCCTGGCCGCCCGCCTCCTGCTGGAGGAGGGCTGTACCGTCTACGGCCTCTACCTGGACAACGGCGTGGCCGACGCCGCCCCCGCCCGCCGGGCGGCGGAGGAGCTGGGCATCCCCCTGGCCGTCCAGGACATCCACGCCGCCCTGGAGGAGCGGGTGTGCCGCCCCTTCGCCCAGGCGTACCGGTCCGGGCGCACCCCCAGCCCCTGCGCGGTGTGCAATCCCACGGTGAAGTTCCCCGCCCTGCTGGACTACGCCGACCACCTGGGGGCCCGGTGGGTGGCCACCGGGCACTACGCCCGGGCGGAGGGCGGCCACCTGCTCCGGGGGCGGGGGAGCAAGGACCAGTCCTACCTCCTGGCCCGGCTCACCCCCGCCCAGCTGGAGCGGTGCCGCTTCCCCCTGGGGGAGCTGGACAAGCCCCAGGTCCGGGCCCTGGCGGCGGCCCGCGGCCTCTCCGCCGCCCAGCGGCCGGACAGCATGGAGCTGTGCTTCGTCCCCGACAACGACTACGCCGCCTGGCTGGAGTCCCGGGGCTGGGGCGCCCCGCCGGGGGACTTCGTGGACGCCCAGGGCCACGTCCTGGGCCGCCACCGGGGCCTCCACCGCTACACCCTGGGCCAGGGCAGCGGCCTGGGCCTGTCCGGCCCCCACAAGTACTACGTCTCCGCCCTCCGCCCGGAGACGGACCAGGTGGTCCTCTCCGACGGCTCCGACCTGGCCGCCCAAGAGGTCCGGGTCACCGACCTGAACTGGCTGGTGGACCCCGCCCCCCGGCAGGTCACCGTCCGCCTGCGCCACTCCCGGGACGAGACCCCCGCCCAGCTGGAGCTCTTGCCGGAGGGGACCGTCCTCGTCCACACCGCCGTCCCCGTCCGGGCCCCCACGCCGGGGCAGCTGGCGGTCTTCTACCTGGGGGACAGGGTGGCGGGCAGCGGCTGGATAAATTAACCCTTGACAGCGGGGGAGAAATGGGGTATAATATCCCCGTTGTCGCGGGTGTAGCTCATCTGGTAGAGCGCCACCTTGCCAAGGTGGAGGTAGCGAGTTCGAGCCTCGTCACCCGCTCCAGGAGAAGGGACTAGCAGAGCTAGTCCCTTCTCTTTTGTCCCGCCGCTCGGGACGCCCTGGCCCTTTGTGGGACAGTCTCTGGCGTCGGCGGGGAAACTGTGCTACAATATTCACAAGTCACGTTCCGCTTCGGTAAAAAGGAGGACTTTCCATGAGACACACAGGAAAAACGCCGCTCTGCCTGGCCCTGGTCCTGGCGCTGACCCTGGCCGCCCTGCCCGCCCAGGCCGCGGGGCCGGCCTATATGCCCGGGGTGACCCCGGAGATGTGCGAGCCCGACTACTGGGCCGCCCGGCAGACGGACCCGGACGGGGTGATCCTCACCCCGGCGGAGATCGCCGCCTTCAACGCCGACACCGCCGCCCGGGAGGGCACCATGGTCACCGACCTGCGCGCCGCCGCGGCCACCTTCGACGGCCTGGCCCGGAACGAGGCGGCCCGCTCCTCCGCCGCCGCCGACGCCCAGTACTACTCCGGTATGATCTACGACCCCGCCACCGGGGAGAAGGCGGAGTGGCCCTTCTTCCAGGCCATGATCGACAACTGCGCCGACCCCAAGGCCACCGAGACCATGCCGGTGCGCTACGCCGTGGCGGTGGAGCGCACCGCCCTGCGGGTCTTCCCCTCGGACCAGCCCATGATGGACGACCCCAAGGACCCGGACTTCGACTACCAGGCCCTCAGCGCCGTGAACGTGAACGACCCCCTGCTCCTCTACCTCACCTCCGCCGACGGGAAGTACTACATGGCCCGCAGCCGGGACTGCTCCGGCTGGATCTCCGCCCAGGAGGTGGCCGTCTGCTCCAGCCGCGCGGAGTGGCTGGCCGCCTGGGACCTGCCCTCGGCAAAGCTGCTGGTGGTCTACGGCAGCAAGGTGTACACCGACCTCTCCAACCGCTACCCCCAGACCGCCCAGCGGATGCTCACCCAGGGCACCGCTCTGGAGCTGGCCCCGGACCTGGTCCCGGACACCCTGGTGGGGGGCCGCTCCCCCTACCACAACTACGTGGTCTGGCTCCCGGTGCGCCGCTCGGACGGGAGCTATGAAAAGCAGCTGGCCCTGATCCCCGCCAACGCCCCGGTGAGCGTGGGCTACCTGCCCCTCACCGAGGCCAACCTGGCCAAGGTCGCCCTGGCCACCCTGGGGGACGTCTACGGCTGGGGCGGGATGCTGGCCTCGGAGGACTGCTCCGGGATGGTCCGCACCGTCTATTCCTGCTTCGGCCTGCACATCGGCCGCAACGGCAACTGGCAGTGGGCGATGGGCGTGGAGAAGGTGGACATGACCAATATGTCCACCGAGGAGAAGCGCGCCATCCTGGACCGCCTGCCCCTGGGTGCCGCCCTGTGCTTCCCCGGCCATGAGATGATCTACCTGGGCAAGGTGGACGGTCAGTATTACGTGGTCAGCTCGGTGGGCAGCATCATGAGCCCGGACACCGGCGAGCGGCTCCAGACCCGGGGCGTGATGATCAATAATCTGGAAGTGAAGCGGGCCAGCGGCATGACCTGGCTGGGGGCGCTGAACCAGGCCACCGTGCCCTGCTATCCCAAGTCCGCCGGGCGGGACTTCCCCGCCCTCCAGTGGTATCACGACGGCGTGGCCTACTGCCTGGAGGAGGGCATCCTCCCCGCCCTGGACATCGACAAGACCTTCGGCGTGGGCCAGGCGGTCACCCGGGCGGAGCTGGCCCAGGCCATGTGGAACCTGGCCGGTCAGCCGGAGGCCCAAGGCCCCGCCTTCTCCGACGTGGCCGCGGACCGGGAGGACCGGGCGGCCATCGCCTGGGCCGCGTCCACCGGCCTGATGGTGGGCACCGGCCCCGCCGCCTTCTCCCCGGAGGGGGTGCTCACCCGCCAGCAGGCGGTCACCGTCCTGTGGCGCTTCGCCCAGACCCAGGGCCTGGACACGGCGGGCGACCCCGCCGCCCTGGGCGCCTATGCCGACGCCGCCGCCGTGGGCGACTACGCCCGCGTCTCCCTCCCCTGGGCCTGTCGGACCGGCCTGGTGGTGGGGGCCAACGGCAGCCTCCTCCCCGACCAGACCGTCACCCGGGAGCAGCTGGCCACCATCCTTCACCGCTACGCCCTCTGGGCCGCCCCCGCCGCCCCGGCGGAGACGTGACCCGGCCCGCGATTTTCCCCCTCGCCCCACAAAAACCGGGAGCGGCCCCTGGCCGCCCCCGGTTTTTTCGACGGTCCAACCAGGGGCGAGGGCCCCTTCCCGGATGATGGTACGGCCCGCCGATGCCCATGGACCGGCCGACCGGCGGCCCGGTTCCGCCGGGCGCGGCCTTTTCCGCCGCCCCACCCCCGTCCGCTTTCTGCTCATTCCCGCTGGGCGCAGCCCCCGCGCTGTCCGTCCCCCATGCCCGCCCGGCCCCTGCCGCGCCTCTTTGGCGGCGGCCCTTTCGCCGCCCTGAAAAAATTTTTTTGAAAAATTTTCACAAGTACCCCAAAAACGGTTGACAAACTAAAACAGTTGTGCTATCATAACCACACCGGGACAGGGAGGGGCCCTTCGCCACGGCATGAAAAGGCCGTCCGGCGAATGCCGGACGGCCTTGGTGGGGCAGGGGTCTAGCCAGGGTCGGCGCGCTGTTATCTTTGGATACGCCCGGAGCCGTCGCCGCCGGCCAGCTTCTCCACCTCGGAGACGGTGACCATGTTGTAGTCGCCCTCGATGGAGTGCTTCAGGGCGGAGGCCGCCACGGCGAACTCCACCGCCGCCTGGGTGGACTTGCCGGTGAGCAGGGAGTAGATCAGCCCGCCGCCGAAGCTGTCGCCGCCGCCCACGCGGTCGATGATGTGCAGGTCGTACTTCTTGGAGAAGCAGTACTCGCCGCTGGCCACGTCGTAGAGCATGGCGGACCAGCCGTTGTCGAAGGCGCTGTGGCTCTCCCGCAGGGTGATGGCCACCTTCTCAAAGCCGAACTTGTCGGCCAGCTGCTTGGCCACGGACTTGTAGCCCTCGTGGTTCAGGGAGCCGCCGTAGATATCGGTGGCCTCGGCCTCGATGCCGAACACGTCCTTGGCGTCCTCCTCGTTGGAGATGCACACGTCCACATACTGGCACAGGTCGGTCATAGCGGCCCGAGCCTGGTCACGGGTCCACAGCTTGCCCCGGTAGTTCAGGTCGCAGCTGATCTTCACGCCCTTGGCCTTGGCGGCCTTGCAGGCCTCCTTGCAGATCTCCACCACGTTGGGGCCCAGGGCCGGGGTGATGCCGGTGAAGTGGAACCAGTCGGCACCCTCGAAGATCTTGTCCCAGTCGAAGTCGGCGGAGGTGGCCTCCTGGATGGCGGAGTGGGCCCGGTCATAGATGCACACGCTGCCCCGCTGAGAGGCGCCCTTCTCGTTGAAGTAGATGCCCACGCGGTCGCCGCCCCGGGTGATCAGGGAGGTGTCCACGCCGTAGCGGCGCAGGGAGTTGACAGCGGCCTGGCCGATGGCGTGGGCGGGGAGCTTGGTGACGAAGGCGGCGTCCAGGCCGTAGTTGGCCAGGGAGACGGCCACGTTGGCCTCGCCGCCGCCGAAGGTGAACTCCAGGTGGTCGGCCTGGACAAAGCGCTC
>CANQMK010000051.1 GCA_947624895.1 uncultured Oscillospiraceae bacterium
GTGGAGACCCCCGTTCTGAACACCATCGCCGGCGGCGCCGCCGCCCGGCCCTTCATCACCCACCACAACACCCTGGATATCGATATGTATATGCGTATCGCCACCGAGCTCCCCCTGAAGCGCCTCATTGTGGGCGGGATGGACCGGGTCTACGAGATCGGCCGCATCTTCCGCAACGAGGGGATGGACCCCCGGCACAACCCGGAGTTCACCACCATCGAGCTCTACGAGGCCTACGCCGACTTCCACGACATGATGGACATCGCCGAGGGGATATTGTCCTCCGCCGCCAAGGAGATTTTGGGCACCTACGAGGTGGAGTGGATGGGGGAGAAGATCGACCTGACCCCCGGCTGGCCGCGCCTGACCATG
Organism: uncultured Oscillospiraceae bacterium; assembly: GCA_947624895.1. GTDB lineage: Bacteria > Bacillota > Clostridia > Oscillospirales > Oscillospiraceae > MGBC124762. The sequence goes on from CANQMK010000051.1 coordinate 373, forward strand.
GTGGAGGCGGTGAAGCAGTACGTGGGCATCGACTTTGGCGCCATCACCGACGATGCCGAGGCGGTGGCCGCCGCCAAGGCCAAGGGGGTGGAGCTGGCCGACGCCGCCGAGCCCACCTGGGGCAACGCCCTGTACGCCTGCTTTGACCAGCGGGTGGAGGAGCACCTGATCCAGCCCACCTTCATCACCATGTACCCGGTGGAGGTCTCCCCGCTGACCAAGCGCTCTCCCCAGGACCCCCGGCTCACCGAGCGCTTTGAGTTTTTCATCAACCACTCCGAGTTTGGCAACGCCTACTCTGAGCTCAACGACCCCATCGACCAGCGCCGCCGCTTTGAAAAGCAGGTGGAGCAGCGGGAGCGGGGGGACGAGGAGGCAGAGATGCTGGACGAGGACTTCCTCACCGCCATGGAATACGGCATGCCCCCCACCGGCGGCATGGGTATCGGCATCGACCGCTGCGTGATGCTCCTCACCGGCTCCGACTCCATCCGGGACGTGATCCTGTTCCCCACTATGCGGCCCTTGAGCTGACGCCTGCATACCGAAAACCGGCCCTTTGGGCTGGTTTTCGGTATGTGTTTGTTTCAGGACGTGAGAAAGGAGGGACCCTGTTGCGCGCCAAATTTCACCTCTTGCGGCGGCAAAACCTGAACGCCACCCGGATCGTGGCCGGGTCCTTCGCCGCCATCATCCTCCTGGGGGCCGTCCTGCTCAGCCTGCCCGCCGCCTCCCGGAGCGGGACCTCGCCCGGTCTTCTGACCTGTCTGTTTACTGCCACCTCTGCCACCTGCGTCACCGGTCTGGTGCTGGTGGACACCGCCACCCAGTGGACCCTGTTTGGCCAGGGGGTGATCCTGGCCATGATCCAGCTGGGGGGCCTGGGGTTCGTCACGGTGCTCACCCTCTTTTCCACCCTGATCCGGCGGAAGATCGGCCTGTCTGAGCGCTTGCTGGTGGTGTCCAACTTCAACCTGAACAACCTGAACGGCGCGGTCCGCCTGGTGCGCTACACCGTGAAATGGACGCTCATCTTCGAACTCTCCGGCGCGCTGTTGCTCATGACCCGCTTTGTCCCCGCCTACGGCCTGGGGCGGGGGGTGTGGTTCAGCCTGTTCCACGCCGTCTCCGCCTTCTGCAACGCCGGGTTCGACCTGCTGGGGGAGGGCGCGCCCTTCCAGAGCCTGATCCCCTTCCAGCGCGACCCGGTGGTCCTGCTCACCATCATGGCCCTCATCGTCATCGGCGGCCTGGGCTTTTTTGTGTGGAGCGACATCGGCCACCGGGAGGAGGCTGGGCGGCTGTCTCTCTACACCAAGCTGGTCCTCGTCATGACGACCGGACTGATCCTCCTGGGCACGGCCATCGTGCTGGCGGTGGAGTACCACAACCCCAACACCCTGGGGCCCATGCCCCTGTGGGAAAAGGTCATGAACGCCCTGTTCCAGTCTGTGACCTTCCGCACTGCCGGCTTCTGCACCATCGACCAGGGGGCCATGCGGGACTCCACCCTGGCCCTTGGGTGCATCCTCATGCTCATCGGCGGTTCCTCCGGCTCCACCGCCGGCGGCATCAAGACCGGGACGGTGGCGGTGCTGGCCCTGGGGCTGCGGGCGGACCTGAAGGGCGGCGGCCCCGTGGTGATTGGCGGGCGCTCCCTGAGCCGCCGACAGCAGTCCAACGCCATGACGTTGACCATGTCGGTGATGCTGATCTTCCTGATGGGGTCGATGTTCCTCTCCCTGTTTGACGACCTGCCCTTTATGAGCGCCGCCTTTGAGGTGGCCTCCGCCCTGGGGACGGTGGGGCTCACCACCGGCGTCACCCCCGATTTGTCCCATGTGTGCCGGGTACTGCTCATTACCCTGATGTACCTGGGGCGGGTGGGCATCCTGTCCTTCTCCATCGCCTTTGTCACCCGGCGGCAGCAGACCACGGGGGGCAAGATCAAATACCCCGTCACCAACGTGATGATCGGTTAAGGAGGGTCTTGTATGAAAACATTTCTGGTGGTGGGCATGGGGCGCTTCGGCTCCTCTCTGGCCAAGGAGCTGTGCGTTCTGGGCAACGAGGTGCTGGCCATCGACCTCCAGGAGGAGGCCACCCAGGCCATCTCCTCCCAGGTCACCTACGCTGTCACCGCCGACGCCCGGGACCCGGACGTCCTGCGGGAGCTGGCCGCCCGGAATTTCGACTGCGCCGTGGTGGCCATCGGCAACGACATCGGCACCAGCGCCCTCATCACCCTGAACCTGAAGGAGCTGGGGGTGGAGAAGGTCATCGCCAAGGCGTCCAGCCACACCCATCGCAAGGTGCTGGAGAAGATTGGGGCGGACCGGGTGGTCTTCCCGGAGTACGAGATGGGCAACAAGCTGGCCCACGCCCTGTCCAACTCCAACGTCCTCAACTTCATCGAGATCTCCGAAGACGCCAGCATCGTGGAGATCCGCACCCCCAAGAGCTGGGTGGGGAAGACCCTGCGGGAACTGGACGTGCGCAACGTCTACGGGGTGAACATCATCGCCCTGCGCCGGGGCCCCAAGGCGGAGATGCTCATCGCCCCCGGCGGCAACCTCCCCCTGGAGGAGACCGACGTGGTGGTGGTCCTGGGCCTGGATAAGAACGTCAACCGCATCCAGAAGCTATGAGCCTGTTGACCAGCCGCCAGAACCCCCTGTGCGCCCACCTGCGGAAGCTGGCCGCCCAGGGGAGATATCGCCGGGAGACGGGGGAGTACCTGGCCGACGGGCGGAAGCTGTGGGAGGAGGCGACGCGCTGGGGCGCGCCGATCAAACGCCTCATCACCACCCCGGAGGTGGCGGTAGAGACCCCGGCGGGGGTGGAGCGCACGGTGGTCACCCCCCAGTTGATGGAATACCTCTCCCCCATGGAGAGCCCCCAGGGTCTCCTGTTCACCCTGTCCATCCCCGCCCGGACCACCGCCCCGGCGGGGGCCCGGTTCCTGGTCCTGGACGGCCTTCAGGACCCGGGGAACGTGGGCACCATCTGGCGCACCGCCGACGCCTTGGGGGCGGACGGGCTGTTCCTCCTGCACCACTGCGCCGATCCCTACGGCCCCAAGACCGTCCGGGCGGCCATGGGGGCCTCCTTCCGCCTCCCCGCCTGGGAGGTGACCCTGGAGGAACTGCTGGCCTTTCTGCGCCAACAGCGCCTCCCCCTGTACGCCGCCGCCCTGGGGGAGAACTGCCAGGACGCGCGCCGGACCGACCTGCGCCGGTGCGCCATGGTGGTGGGCAACGAGGGCCACGGGGTCTCCCAGGAGGTCCTGGCGGCCTGTGACGGGACGGTGATCGTCCCCATGCGGCCCCGGTGCGAGTCCCTGAACGCCGCCACCGCCGCCGCCATCCTGCTCTGGGAGATGGGCAGGGAAGACTGACTCAAGAAGGGAGGACCAGGGGATGTCAAGTTTGAAATACTGGCTCTGGCTCACCACCCGCCGGGGGCTGTCCAACACCGGCGTGTGCGAGCTGCTGGACTACTTCGGCACCCCCGAGGCCGTCCACTTCGCCGACCCGCGGGAGTACGACGAGCTGCCCGCCCTGTCCGCCGCGTCCAAGGCGTCTTTGATGGACAAGTCCATGGACGAGCCGGAGCGCATTCTGGAGGCCTGCGACCGCCTGGGCCAGCGGATCCTCACCATGGCGGACGCCAGCTATCCCGAGCGTCTGCGGAATATCTACGACGCCCCTGCGGTACTCTATCTCCAGGGGCGTGGGATCACCTTTGACAGCGAGGCGGTCATCAGCCTTATCGGCGCCCGGGAGCCCACCGCCTACGGCGTGGCCCAGGCCCAGCGCCTGGGGCACGACCTGGCCGTCCAGGGGGCGGTGGTGGTCTCCGGCCTGGCCCGGGGGCTGGACAGCGAGGGCCTGCGGGGCGCGCTCCGGGGCGGCGGTGTGGTCTGCGGCGTGCTGGGGGGTGGTCTGGACGTGATCTACCCCAAGGAGAACCGCTTCCTCTACCAGGACGTGGCCGCCTCCGGCCTGCTGGTCAGCGAGTATCCCCCGGGCACCGAGGCCCGCTCCGGGCACTTTCCCGCCCGGAACCGCATCATCAGCGGCCTGGCCCTCGGGGTCGTGGTGGTGGAGGGGGGCTACCACTCCGGCGCGCGCATCACCGCCCGGGCCGCCCTGGACCAGAACCGGGACGTGTTCGCCGTGCCCGGCCCGGTGGACGGGCCTCTGAGCTATCTGCCCAACCTGCTCATCCGCAAGGGGGAGGCCAAGCTGATCACCTCCGCCAGCGACATTCTGGAGGAGTACCAGTACCTCTTCCCCCACAAGCTGGACCTGCGCCCCGGCCTCGCCCCGGACACCCCGCCCATCCCCAAGGACGGGGGCCTGGAGGAGCCCAAGCCCGCCCCGCCGCCGAAAAAGAAGCCGGCGCCCAAGGCGGAGCCGGAGGAGACGGCGGAGGAGACCATTCCCACCGTCCCGTGGCGCTCTCTCACCCCCGCCCTCACCGACGACCAACGGGATGTGATGCTCACCCTGCGGGACCGGCCCATGGTGATGGATGAGCTCATCGACGCCACCCAGATCCCCGCCCGGCGCTGTGTCTCGGCGGTGACCATGCTCCAGCTGGCGGGCTTTGTCCGCGAGGAGCAGGGCAAGCGCTTTGCCGCCACCGTCCGCGTCCAGGTGGAGGAGTGACAGGGCCGGAGAAATCAACCGTACCAGGAGGAAAACACTATGGCAGCGAAGACCGACTTGGTGATCGTGGAGTCACCTGCCAAGGCCAAGACCATTGGAAAATACCTGGGCCCCACCTATAAGGTCATGGCCACCATGGGCCACGTCCGGGACCTCCCCAAGAGCAAGCTGAGCGTGGATGTGGAGAACAACTTCCGCCCCGACTACCAGCCCATCAAGGGGAAGGAGGAGATCATCTCCGACCTCTCCAAGGCCGCCAAACGGAGCGACAAGATCTACCTGGCCACCGACCCGGACCGGGAGGGAGAGGCCATCTCCTGGCACCTGAAGGAGCTTCTGGGCCTGCCGGAGGAGCGCACCTACCGGGTCACCTTCAACGAGATCACCAAGAAGGTGGTCACCGAGTCCATCGCCCGCCCTCGGTCCATCGACCAGAACCTGGTGGACGCCCAGCAGGCCCGGCGCATCCTGGACCGCATCGTGGGCTACGAGCTGTCCCCGCTGCTGTGGAAGAAGATCCGCCGGGGCCTGTCCGCTGGGCGGGTGCAGTCGGTGGCCGCCCGGCTGGTGGTGGAGCGGGAGGAGGAGATCCGCGCCTTCCAGAGCCAGGAGTACTGGTCCATCGACGTGGACTTCTCCCGCCTGGCCCCCAACGTGGGCAAATTCCGCGCCTCCTTCTACGGAAAGGACAAAAAGCTCGAGCCCGCCAGCCGCCAGGAGGTGGACGCCATCCTGAACGCCGTGAAGGGAAAAGGCTTTACCGTAAAATCGGTGAAGCGCCAGGAAAAACAGCGCAATCCCGCCCCGCCCTTCATCACCTCCACCCTCCAGCAGGAGGCGTCCCGGAAGCTGGGGATGCCCCCCCGGCGCACCATGTCCATCGCCCAGCAGCTCTACGAGGGGGTGGACATCACCGGGGAGGGCACGGTGGGCCTGATCACCTATATGCGGACCGACTCCCTGCGCCTGTCCGACGAGGCCACCGCCGCCGCCAAGGATTTCATCATCAGCCGCTACGGGAAGGAGTACTACCCCGCCAAAACCCGGCAGTACAAGGCCAAGTCCGGCGCCCAGGACGCCCACGAGGCCATCCGTCCCTCCGAGGTCCGGCTGGACCCCGAGTCCATCCGCAAGGACCTGACCGCCGAGCAGTATAAGCTCTATAAGCTGATCTGGAGCCGCTTTCTGGCCTGCCAGATGGCCTCCGCGGTGTACGACAGCGTCTCCATCGACGTGGAGGGCAGCGAGGGCTATCTCTTCCGGGCCAACCACTCCTCCCTGAAATTCAGCGGCTACACCGCCGTCTACGAGGAGAGCCGGGACGAGGAGGAGGAGCGGCCCCAGTCCCCGTTGCCCGACCTGAAGGAAGGGGAGACCGTAAAGGACGAAGCCTTTACACCCGCCCAGCACTTCACCCAGCCCCCTGCCCGGTACACCGAGGCCACCCTCATCAAGGCGCTGGAGGAGAAGAACATCGGTCGGCCCTCCACCTACGCCCCCACCGTGTCCACCATCCTGGACCGGGAGTACGTGGTCAAGGAGGGGCGCAACCTCCGGCCCACCCCCCTGGGGGAGGTGGTCACCGGGCTGATGCGGGACAAGTTTCCCGACGTGGCCGATCCCACCTTCACCGCCCGGATGGAGGAGCGCCTGGACCGTGTAGAGACGGGGGAGGAGAACTGGGTCGGTATCCTCAACAGCTTTTACAGCGATTTTGAGCCCAACCTGAAAAAGGTGGAGAGCGAGCTGGACGGCGCCCGCCTGAAGGTGCCCGACGAGGTCTCCGAGGAGGTCTGCCCCCAGTGCGGTCGGCAGCTGGTGGTCAAGTCGGGCCGGTTTGGCCGCTTCCTGGCCTGCCCGGGCTGGCCGGAGTGCGACTTTACCATGCCCCTGGTGGTGGAGATGCCCGGCAAGTGCCCCCAGTGCGGCGGGCGCATCCTCAAGCGCACCGGCCGGAGCAAGAAGAACGGCAAGCAGTACACCTTCTACTGCTGCGAGCACAGGAGCGAGAAGGACGAGAGCAAGCGGTGCGAGTTCATCACCTGGGACGTGCCGGTGAAGGACAACTGCCCCGTCTGCGGCCAGACCATGTTCAAGACCGCCGGGAAGGGGGCCCACAAGCCCTTCTGTATCAATGCGTCCTGCGCCAACTTCACCCCCGAGGAGAAGCGGGGCGGCTACCGCCGCCGGGACAGCCAGGGGGAGACGAGCGCCACCGGGGCGAAAAAGCCCGCCCCGAAGAAGACGGCGACCTCCAAAGCAGCGGCGAAGAAACCCGCCGCGAAGAAGACGGCGGCCCAAAAGACCACGGCAAAAAAGCCCGCCGCCAAGAAGGCCCCGGCCAAAACGACCACGGCGGGCCGCGCCGCCGCCAAGGAGCGCTGATGGAGCCGGTCACCGTCGTCGGCGCGGGCTTGGCCGGGAGCGAGGCGGCCTGGCAGCTGGCCCAGCGGGGCGTCCCGGTGGAACTCCGGGAGATGAAGCCCCAAAAGATGACCCCCGCCCACCACAGCCCGGACTTCGCCGAGCTGGTCTGCTCCAACTCCCTGCGCTCCGACGAGCTGTCCAACGCCGTGGGCCTCTTGAAGGAGGAACTGCGCCGCTGTGGCAGCCTGATCCTCTCCTGCGCCGACGCCCACCGGGTGGAGGCGGGGGGCGCGCTGGCGGTGGACCGGGGCGGCTTTTCCGCCGCCGTCACGGAAAAGGTCCGGGCCCACCCCCTCATCCGGATCGTGGAGGGGGAGGTGGAGCGGGTGCCGGAGACGGGCCAGGTGATCCTGGCCTCCGGCCCCCTGACCTCCGACGCCCTGGCCGGGGACATCCAGCGGCTCCTGGGCGGGGAGGCGTACCTGAGCTTCTTCGACGCGGCGGCCCCCCTGGTGTCCTTCGAGTCGGTGGACATGGGCCGGGCCTGGTTCGCCTCCCGCTACGACAAGGGGAGCGCCGATTACATCAACTGCGCCCTCAGCGAGGAGGAGTACCGGGCCTTTTGGGAGGCCCTGACCACCGCCCAGGAGGCGGAGGTCCACGGCTTTGAGGACAGCGGCGTCTTCGAGGGCTGTATGCCGGTGGAGGTCATGGCCCGCCGGGGGTTTGACACCCTGCGCTACGGGCCCCTGAAGCCCAAGGGACTGCGGGACCCCCGCACGGGGCGGGAGCCCTACGCCGTGGTCCAGCTCCGCCGGGACAACGCCCAGGGCAGCGTCTACAACCTGGTGGGGTTCCAGACCCACCTGCGCTTTCCGGAGCAGAGGCGGGTCTTCTCCATGATCCCCGCCCTGGAGCGGGCGGAGTTCCTGCGCTACGGGGTGATGCACCGCAACACCTACCTCAACTCCTCCAAGCTGTTGGACCGCTATTACCGGCTCAAGGCGGAGCCCCGGGTGATGTTCGCCGGACAGATCACCGGGGTGGAGGGCTATGTGGAGTCCACCGCCTCCGGCCTGCTGTGCGGGGTGGAGCTGGCCCGCCGCCTGCTGGGCCTGCCGCCGGTGGACTTCCCCCGGCTCACCGCCATCGGGGCGCTGGCCGCCTACGTCTCCAACGAGAGCGTGACCGATTTCCAGCCCATGAACATCAACTTCGGCCTTATCCCGCCCCTGGACCACCGGGTCAAGGGGAAGCGGGAGAAGAACGAGGCCATCTCCCGGCGGGCCCTGGCGGCCCTTGCGGAGCGGAATACAGAGATACAAGGAGGGACGCGCGATGAAGGTCATTCTTGACGCCATGGGGGGCGACAACGCCCCCATGAGCAACGTCCAGGGGGCCCTGGAGGCCGTCAAGGCCGGTGTGGCGGAGGTGATCCTGGTGGGCGACGGAGAGCGCCTGCTGGAGTGCCTGCGGGACCTGGGGATGGGCGAGCTGCCCCAGGGCCTGGAGATCGCCCACGCCAGCCAGGTGGTCACCATGGAGGACAACCCCGCCCTGGCCTTCAAGGAGAAGAAGGACTCCTCCCTGACGGTGGGGCTGAACCTCTTGAACGAGGGGGCGGGGGCGGCCTTCGTCTCCGCCGGGTCCACCGGGGCCCTGCTGTCGGCGGCCACCCTGCTCACCAAGCGGGTCCGGGGGATCCGCCGGGCGGCTCTGGCCCCGGTGATCCCTACGGGGAAGGGGGGCGCGGTGCTCATCGACTGCGGCGCCAACGCCGAGTGCACCCCGGAGTACCTGCTCCAGTTCGCCTGTATGGGCAGCTTCTACGCCCAGCAGGCCCTGGGCCGCCCGGAGCCCAAGGTGGGCCTGCTGAACATTGGCGCGGAGCCCACCAAGGGCACCCAACTCCAGAAGGACGCCTACATCCTCCTGCAAAAGGCCGGAGAGGAGGGGCGCATCCACTTCGTGGGCAACGTGGAGGCCCGGGAGGCGGTGGAGGGCGCGGTGGACGTGATCGTCTCCGACGGCTACGCCGGGAACATCCTCCTCAAGGCGGTGGAGGGGACGGGCCTCTTCCTGGCCCGCCAGATGAAGGCCATGTTCAAAAAGAACCTGGTGACCAAGCTGGCCGCCCTGCTGGTGAGCGGCGGCATCCGGGACTTCAAAAAGCTCCTGGACGCCTCCGAGGTGGGCGGCACCGCCCTCCTGGGCATCTCCAAGCCGGTCATCAAGGCCCACGGCTCCTCCGACGCCCGGGCCATCCACAACGCCATCCGCCAGGCGGTGGACTTCAGCCGGTCCGGCCTGATCGACGACATTATCGCCAATGTGGAGCATATGCGGGTAGCACCGGAAAAAAAGTCGGAGGAAACCGCGGAAAAATCGTGATAGGCTCTTGACAGGGAGGGGAAAACTTCTTATCATGATGGAGTAAATCCCTCTCCCAAAGGAGCGTTGCTTATGTTTGAAGAGATTGCGGCCATCATCGCGGAACAGTTCGGCGTGGATGTGGACACCATCACCCCGGAGACCACTTTCGAGGAGGACCTGGGGGCGGACTCCATCGACATCGTGGAGCTGAGCATGGCGCTGGAGGACGAGTACGCCATCGGCGAGATGTCGGAGGACGACCTGGGCAATATCTCCACGGTGAACGACCTGATCCAATACATCCAGGCCCATACGGAGGCCGAGTAAGAACATCACGAAGCCCCCGCCCAGGCGGGGGCTTTTTCTTGAGAGAGGAGCGGGGCTATGCACCCATTGGAGGAAACGCTGGGCTATCGGTTTCAGGACCCCGCCCTGTTGGAGCTGGCCCTGACCCACAGCTCCTACGCCAACGAGCGCCTGGGCGGCGCCCAGATGTGCAACGAGCGGCTGGAATTTTTGGGGGACTCGGTGCTGGGGCAGGTCGCCGCCGAGCACCTCTACCGCGCCCACCCCGACCTCCCCGAGGGGGACCTGACCCGGATGCGGGCCGCCCTGGTGTGCGAGGGGTCCCTGGCCCGGGTGGCCCGGTCCTGGGGGCTGGGGGAGCACCTGCGCCTGGGCAGGGGGGAGGACCAGAACGGCGGGCGCCAGCGGGACTCCATCCTGGCCGACGGGGTGGAGGCCATCCTGGCCGCCCTCTACCTGGACGGCGGCGTCACCCAGGCCCGGCGCGTCATCCGGACCTTCATCCTCTCCCAGGAGGACCGGGCGGGGGAGGGGCAGGACTACAAGACCGCCCTTCAGGAGCTGGTCCAACGCACCCAGGGCCACACCCTGCGCTACCAGCTGGTCCGGGAGACCGGCCCCGACCACCGCAAGGAGTTCTGGATGGAGGTGACCCTGGACGGCCACCAGGTGGGCCAGGGCAAGGGCCGGAGCAAAAAAGAGGCCGAACAGCAGGCCGCCCGCATGGCCCTGGAGGCCCTGGGCGGGCATCAATAGGACGAAAAAAGGGCGGGAGGGCCGATGTGGGGCCTCCCGCCTTTTGAATAAAGAGCCCGGAGCCGTCGGCCCCGGGCTCTTTTCACGCGATCTTTACTTGGCCAGCTGCTTGGCGATCTCCTCGGCGAAGTTCTCCTGCTTCTTCTCGATGCCCTCGCCCTTCTCGAAGCGGACGGCGTCCACCAGCTTGATGGACCCGCCCAGGGCCTT
>CANQMK010000052.1 GCA_947624895.1 uncultured Oscillospiraceae bacterium
TACGACGTGACCATCTCCCCCTCCTGGCTGTTGACGGCGCTGTTCATCACCGCGGTGCTGGCCATCGCCGCCCCGCCTGTGCCGGGCAGCACGTTGACCTGCTACACGCTCCTCTTCGTCCAGTTGGGCGTCCCCGCGGAGGCGGTGGCGATCACCACGGCGCTGAACGTGGTCCTGGAGTTCACCGCCACGGCGGTGAACCTGTTCATGCTGCAGATGGCCCTGACGGTGGTGGGCGGCTCGCTGGATATGCTGGACGCCGACACCCTCCGCCGGGGCGGTCGGAAACCCGCCAAGGCGGGCCGGGCGTGACCCCCCGGCGGGGAGGTCGACCGGGCCCCGCCCACGGCAGACAAAAGGGCGCCGTTTCCCTGTGGAAACGGCGCCCTTTCGCGTCCGCGAAACGTGAGCTTTTCCGGCCCGTGGCTCAGGCGAAGCTCTTTTTGATGATGATGTCCACCTTTTTCCCCATCACGCCCACGATCACGTCGTCGGCCAGGTTGGCGATGATGGACTTCTCCAGCTCGTCCCACGCCTCCGCGTCGTCCTCGGCGTTCTGGCGGTAGCTGTTCAGGGACCAGGAGCTGAGATACATGGTCTCCGCCCCGGCGCCCATGTCGTAGAAGGTGTACAGCCCGGACTCCGACTCCAGGCGGGAGGACTCGATGAAGTCCGCCAGCATATTGGCGGCCACCAGCCGGATCTTGCCCAGAATGCCCTTCCCCGCCGCGTTCTTCCCGGAGCTGGAGATGGCCAGCAGGTCCTCCCGCTCCAACACGGTGAGGCCGGTGGACTGGATGGAGGCGTGGAGCTCAAAGTCCTTGGCGTTGTTCTCGATCCAGAATTCGCCCGTTCCGATCTCCAGCAGTTCCGGCAGCATGCTCACCAGCTCCTCCGCCAGCAGCCGGAGGTGGAGGGTCTGTTTCTTTTCCAGGCCGCTGTACTGGGCGGTCTTCTCCACCTGGGCGAAGATGGCCTGATAGGTGGCGGCGTCGGTGGAGATCGGGCAGATATCGGTTTTCATAGTAAGTCCTCCTTGCGGCATTGGGAGGGGGACGCCCGTCCCCCTGGATGTGTTTCCCCCGTGTTACTCCACGGTGAGGACGTCGGAGAACCCGGTGACGTCAAAGACCTCCTGGATCATCTCGTTCACCCCGGTGACGGTCATCTTCCCCTTGCCGGTCATCCGGTTCTGGGCCTTGAGCAGGACCCGCAGGCCCGCCGAGGAGATGTACTCCAGGTCACGGAAGTCGAAACGGAGGGCCTGGGCCTCCCCCAGGGCGGCCTCCACGGCCTCCTCCAGCTGGGGCGCGGTCACAGAGTCCAGCCGTCCGACTGGAGCGATGGTGACGGTCCCCTGTTCTTTGGTGGTGTTGATGGTCATGGGCGACCCCTCCTTGTACAATGTGACAACCACCCATATTTTGTCACGGAACCGGCCCGCTGTCAATCTTTTTTTCCCGCCCCCGCCCTGAGCAGGCCTCTTCGCGCCTGAACGGACTTGACCTTTCCCGGGGTTTTCGGTATGATAGAAGGCGTAATTTTTTTCCACGACGTGGGAACAGAAGGAGGAATATCGTTGGAAAGCAAGCTGGAACAGGGGACGCTCACCATCGCCCTGCCCCCTCGGATCAACTCGGACAACGCCGGGGAGGTGGAAAAAGAGCTCTTCGCCCTGGTGGAGCAGAGCGGCGCCAAGGCCGTGGTCCTGGACGCCGCCGGCGCGGACTACATCTCCTCGGCGGGCCTGCGGGTCATCCTCAAGCTGAAGAAGGCGGTGGCCGACTCCAAGCTGGTCAACGTCTCCCAGGTGGTGTACGACACCCTGAGCGTCACCGGCTTCACCGAGATCATCGACGTGGAGCGGGCCATCCGGGAGATCTCGGTGGAGGGCTGTGAGAAGATCGGCGAGGGCATCGCGGGGGTGATCTACCGCCTGGACCGGGACACCATCGTCAAGCTCTACAAGCAGATGACCCTGGACCGCATCCGCCGGGAGATCGAGATCGCCAAGCAGGCGTTCATCAAGGGGGTGCCCACCGCCATCTCCTACGACATCGTCCGGTGCGGCGAGCGCTGCGGCGTGGTCTTTGAGCTCATCAACTCCTCCGCGCTGGCCGCCGCCATCATGGCCGCGCCGGAGCGGTTCGACGAGTACCTGGACAAGTACGTGGCGCTTTTGAAGACGGTGCACAGCACCACCTTCAGCGACGTGACCTCCGTCTGGGTCAACGACGTGTTCAAAAAGGACCTGGAGCTGATCCGGGACCGCCTGACCGACCAGGAGTGGCAGGGGGTCATGGACTTTATCGACCTGATCCCCCGGCGGGACACCATGGTCCACAACGACATCCACGCCCGGAACATCATGCTCCAGGGGGACGAGCTCCTGCTCATCGACATGGACGACGTGATGTACGGCCACCCCATCTTCGACCTGGGCGGCGTCTACGGGGCCTACACCTCCTACAAGACCGCGCCCCCCGAGTTCAAGGTGACCGAGCTGGTGGGCCTGAGCGCGGAGATGTGCGACAAGTTCCTGGACGCCTTTCTGCGCCGCTACTTCTCCGGCTACACGGAGGAGGAGCTGACCACCATCGTCAAGGGCGTCCGGGCGGCGGGCATCCTGCGCGCCGCCCGCTCCCGCCTGTTTTTGAACATAGGCGTCCCCGTGGAGGTTCTCTACACCGTGGCCTCCACCATGCTCCGGGAGCAGGTCCTCCCCCTCGCCGAGGACCTGCGGGCCGCCATCACCCTGATCGAACGGGGGCCTGGCCGTGGAGAGTAAATACGAAAACGGCCGGCTCACCGTCCGGCTGTGCGACCGGGTGGACTCCGCCAACGCCCCCCAGGTGGAGGAGGAGCTTCTGGCCCTGGCGGAGCGGACGGGGGCCCGGCAGGTCACCCTGGACGCGGCGGACACCGCCTACCTCTCCAGCGCGGGCCTGCGGATCCTCCTGAAGCTGAAAAAGCGGACGGAGGAGGTGGCGGTGGTCAACGCCTCCCCCACCCTGTACGACGTGCTGGAGCTCACCGGCTTCACCGACCTGGTCCACGTGGAGAAGGCCCTGCGGCAGATCTGCGTGGACGGGTGCCAGGTGCTGGGGGAGGGCGGCTTCGGCATCGTCTACCGCCTGGACCAGGACACCATCGTCAAGATCTACAAGTCCGCCGACCTCCCCGCCGTCCGCCGGGAGATCGAGCTGGCCAAGCGGGCCTTCGTCAAGGGGGTGCCCACCGCCATCTCCTACGACATCGTCCAGTGCGGCGACCGCTATGGCGTGGTCTTCGAGATGGTCCACTCCGATATGCTGGCCAACCGCATCAACGCCGAGCCGGAGCGGCTGGAGGAGTACGTGGACAAATACGTGGAGCTGATCCGCCGGGTCCACGCCACCGACTTCAGCGACGTGGACTGTCCCCGGGCCGGGGCGTCCTACGTGGAGCTGTTTGAGCGGACCGTGAAGGACCTCCTCACCCCGGCGGAGTGGGCGGCGTTTCTGGACCTCATCGCCGCCGTGCCGGAGCGGGACAACATGATCCACGGGGACATGCACGCCAAGAACATCATGGTCCAGGGGGACGAGCTGCTGCTCATCGACATGGACGAGCTCATGCGGGGCCACCCCATCTACGACATCGCCGACATCTACTACGCCTACCGGGACCTCCCCAAGACAGGCCGGAGCCAGCGGTATCTGAACATGGACGAGGCCATGTGCGCCCGCTTCCTGGACGCCTTCACCCGGAAGTACTTCGCCGGGCTGGAGGGGGAGGCGCGGGACGCCGTCCTCACCGGCGTGGGGGCCTTCGCCTCCCTGCGGGGCGTCCACGCGGTGCTGATGGCGCTGTTCACCGGCGGCCGCCACGCCGCCGACCCCCAGGCCCGCCTGGCCCAGCTGGTCCAGACCCTGCGCGCGGACGTCCTGCCCTACCGGGACGCCATCGCCCAGGCGGCCCAACTCATGTAAAGGGGCGATACGATGAGGAAGAAAGAGCTGACCCGTGTCACGGGACTTCTCCTGGCGGCCACCCTGCTCCTCCTCCCCTCCTGCGCCAAGCGCGGGGGAGACGAGGCGGGGCAGACCCCGCCGGAGAACACACAAGGAGAGACGCCAGTGATTTCCTCTGAGACGCAAAAGATCGACCTGGACGGGGTGCGGAACGCCCGCCAGCTGGGGGGCTATCTCTGCGCCGACGGTCGGCGGGTCAAGGACGGCGTCCTGCTGCGCAGCGGGGCGCTGAACACCCTCACCGAGGCGGGGGCCCAGACCTTGGCCGAGCAGTATCACCTGAAGTACATCTTCGACTTCCGCATGGCCTCCGAGCGGGAGGCCCAGCCGGACGTGGAGGTGGCGGGGGCGGAGAACCTCTCCCTCCCCGTCTTCTCCTCCACCATCTACGGGGAGAAGATTTTAGGCGAGATGAAGGAGGCCCTGGCCTCCGGGAACCAGGGCCAGACCATGGTGATCCTGGCCAAGAACCAGGGCCTGACCACCATCTATGAGAATATGCTCCTCACCCCGGAGGGCCAGCAGGCCTATGCCGCCTTCTTCCGCACCCTGATAGACGACGTGGGGGAGGGCGAGGCCGTCCTGTGGCACTGCACCCAGGGCAAGGACCGGGCGGGGCTGGCCTCCGTCCTCCTGCTCTACGCCCTGGGGGCGGACGAGGCCACCGTCAAGGCCGACTACCTCCTCACCAACGACTTCTACCCCGACCTGATCCAGCAGAGCAAGGAGCAGGCGGAGGCGCTGGGCCTGACGGAGGCGGAGACCCGGGAGTTCGTGGCCCTGGCCGCGTCGGTGGACGAGGGCTTCCTGGACGCCGCCCTGAACAGCGTCCAGGAGAACTACGGCTCCGTCCAGAACTACCTCCAGACCCAGCTGGGCCTGACCGACGCCGACCTCCAGACCCTGCGGGACAAATTCCTGGAGTAATGCAAAGGAGGGGCTGACGCCCCTCCTTTGATTTTGCGGCCCGCCACAGTTGTCAAAAAAGCCTCGCAGAGTTTCGCGCCGTCAGGCGCGAAAGAGTCATAATCAATTTTTTGCCAGGACATGCGCCTGGCAAAAAATACATCTCGGCCCGCAAACGTGCGCCCCGGCCACCCTTGTGGTGGCCGGGGCGTGCGCTGCGGCGGGCCGCGAAAGTTTGTCAAAGAAGCGGCTCCGCCGCTTCTTTGACACTCTGGTAATAGCGGGTGAGGATAGTGGCCAGCTCGCCCCGGGTGGCGGTCCCGGCGGGGTCGAAGCGCCCGCCGGTCTTGCCGGTCATCACGCCCTGCATATTGCACCAGGCCGCGGCCTCCAGGGCCCAGTCGGACAGGGCCTCCAGGTCGCTGAAGGGCAGGCGGTAGGCCCAGTCCCCGGAGAAGCCGCCGCCCTGGGCCTGCTCATAGCGGTAGATCAGGCTGGCCAGCTGTTCCCGGGTCACCGGGTCCTCCGGGCCAAAGGTGCCGTTGTCGTAGCCCTGGATCACGCCCGTCCGCGCGCCCCAGGCCACCGCCGGGGCGTACCACGCGTCGGCGGCCACGTCGGGGAAGGCGGCCTCCGCCCCCTCCGGTCGACCGGCCAGGTTATAGAGCACCTGGGCGGCCATGGCCCGGGTCACCGGGGCGTCGGGGGCGAAGGTGGTGCCGCTCTCCCCCGCCATCAGATCCAGCCGCCGGGCCATGTCCACGGCCCGGGCCGCCCAGTGGGGGGTGCCGCCCTGTTCCAGGCCCAGGTCGGTAAAGGGCTCCCGCTCCAGGGTGGCGGCCACGGGGAAGTTGTCGCTGGCGTACAGGGCAAAGCCGTCCAGCGCCCCGCTGATGGAGGCGTCAAGGATGCTGTTCACCGCCTGGCCCGCCTGCTGGTAGGCCGCGAGGTAGGGAAGCAGCTCCTCCGGCATCTCCTGGCTGTCCGCCGCCTCCGGGTGGGCCTCCAGATAGGCGGCGTAGGCCGTCTCCAGGGCCTGGTTGGCCTCCGCCGCCTGGCGCCGGGCCTCGCTCAGACCGGCCTGATCCAGGGCGGCCAGACTGTTCTCCGTGGCCTGGTCCACCACCGCGGACCAGTCCGCCCAGCGGGCCGTCCCGTCCTCGCCGGTAAAGCTCATAAAGCTCTCCCCGGGGTTGATGACCCCCACGCCGTAGGCGAGGGACGCGCCCAGCTCCCCGGCGATGTCCGCCATGAGCTTGGACTGGTAGCGCTCGTTGGCCAGCTCATACTGCCCATCGGCCCCCTGGCAGGTGACCACGACGGAGAAGGACGCGCCCACGGGGAAGATGGGCCGGTCCACCAGCTCGATCTGGTGGTAGCCGCCGTAGAGGTAGCTCTTGGTCTGGGTGCAGACCATCTCCCCGTCGAGGGGGGAGGTGTACCCATCCCGCAGGAGGTACACCTCAAAGGTGACGGTGGTGTTGGGGGTCTCCGTCTGGAAGGACAGGGAGCGCAGGGACACCGGCCCGTCGGACTCCTCTATGTGGAACACGTTAGCCATGGAGGCGGGCTGGTCCAGGTGGACGTAGCGCACCATGTCGGCGAAGACGGGCATATAGTCGTACTTGGCCACCCCCAGCTCCTGCTTCATCCCCGCCTGGGCGTTGCGGATGAGGTCGGTGCTGAAGTTCAGGCTCTCCGGCGTGGTGATGGTATGGTCGTAGTAGGACAGGTAGAAGTAGCCGTCCACCCCCCAGTCAAAGTGGTTGGGGAACTCCTGGTCGGCGGCGCCCCAGCTGTTCTTCACGATCCACGCCCCCGGGCCGGGGGGCAGGGGGTTGCTGGCGGTGAAGTTGGAGACGGCGTAGTCGTCGTCCCACCCCACGACGGTCACCGCGTGGTTGATGCGCTCTCCGCCCTCGCCCTCCAGGGCGTTCTTGGGGGTGTAATGGGCCCAGGTCTCCGGGTTGATGTACTCCTCCGCGGTCTCCTCTCCGGGCAGGGAGGAGTCGGCGTAGAAGATGATGGTCACCGCCCGGCCCGCCATCAGCTCGCTCTTGATGGCCTCAGTCCCGGCGGGGTTGTAGACGTAGTGATAGGTGTCCCCCGTCTCGTCCTTGACGAAGGTGGCGGGGCTGGGGAGAAGATAGGTCTCCTCCAGGGGCGCGGCGGTCACCTGGCGGAGGGACTCGTCCAGGGACCAGTCGTCATCGGCGCTGTACTGGTTCGGCTCGCCGCTCTTGGAGTAGTCGATCTTCCCCTCCTTGCCCCGATAGGGGGCCAGGGACTCGGGCACCGGGCCCACGGTGGAGGAGAAGACGGACGTGGCGGTGAGGGCGTTCGCGCCGGTGAAGTGGGCGGCGGAGCTCTCCTCCGCGCCGGGCTGGTAGATTCCCTCCCCGCCCTGGGTGGCGTGGCTCTCCGGCAGGGGGGTGCCGGCGAACCAGGCCAGGTGCCGCTCCGAGAAGTCCAGGGGCATCTGGTCATAGGGGGTCTGCATCTCCGAGAGGATGCTGGTCTCCGCCGCGGCGATGGCGGCAAAGCCCCAGCAGGTGCCGTAGGGGTTCTGGCGCTTCACCGGGGTGACGTAGTTCTCCGGCTGGCCGTCGCCGTTCAGGTCCGCGGCCCGCAGGTCGAAGGTCGCCGGGTAGGTCTTCCCGGAGGCGGGGGCGGCCACGGTGCTGTCGGGCTGGGAGAGGTTGTCCCGCACCAGCTCCGCGGCCTGCTGGACGACGTCGTCCCCCTCCGCCGCCAGGGCCGCCCCGGGCAGCAGGGACAGCCCCAGCGCCGCGCAGAGGGCCAGGGCCATCAAGCGTTTCTTCATGGTAAAAGCTCCTTTCATCCGACGATTTTTCCTGCCCGCCGCCCCGCCGCTCCGGCGGTCGGCGGATGGTAAATGACAGGAACAGGATACCCTACCCCGCCCCAAAACGCAAGGGCCTCCCGGGATTTTCCTCGCCTGTGGAGTTCCTCGCCGCCCAGAGAAAACGCGCGCCGCGGGAGGACTCCCCGCGGCGCGCGTGTTGGGCGAGCGGCGCCGTCACTGGGCGGCGATGGCCTGGACGGCCAAGATCAGCGTCTTGATCCCGGCGATGAGGATGGACACGCCGATGAGCAGTCCCACCGAGAGCATGGTCACCATGGGCTGGATGAGGCAGATCACCCCCATGGCGGCGGTGACCACCCCCAGGAGCATCACCACCAGCCAGCTGGCCGTGCGCATCTGGCTGGGCAGCGCCTGGTTGAGCCGCCGGAGGTCCAGGGCCTCGGCGACGCCGCAGGCGCCGTAGATCAGCAGCCAAACCGCCGCGGCGTAGGCGATGACCATGTTGGTGGCGAACTGGGCGAAGGCGTTGACCACGATGAGGAGGCCGAAGAGCACCCCGGCGACGCCGCCCACCAGCTCCCAGACGCTCCGCCCGTCCCGTCCGGCGGCGTAGCGGAAGATGGCCGCCACGCCCACCACCACGATGGCGGCGCCCGCCAGCCACCCCAGGGCGGAGAAGGTCTGCACCGGGGCCGCCACGCACTGGACGCCGCAGACGATCATCAACACGCTGAGCACGATCAGGAATACCGCCATAGAAAAACCCCTCCCTTTCATTGGATAGGACCATGATACCACCTTCCGCGTCCCCCGTCAACGACCCGGCGATTTTTGCCCGAATGGTCTTGTTTTTGGGGCCGGGCCGCGGTATACTGAACTATCGGGGCCGCGCCCGGCGCGCCCCTTTGGAAGAGAGGAGCGGGAGCATGAAAAAGAGACTGCTTGCCCTGGCCCTGGCCGCGCTGTCGCTGTTGACCCAGACCTGCCTGGCCGCCCCGGCGGAGGAGACGCCGGAGGTCCTGCGGGTGGGCTTTTTCGCCTTCTCCGGCTACCACGTCATCGACGCCCAGGGCCACCGGAGCGGCTACGGCTACGAATTCCTCCAGCGCCTGGCCATCCAAGGCGGCTGGTCCTACGAGTACGTGGGCTACGACGGCTCCTACGCCCAGGCCCTGGACCTCCTGCGCCAGGGGGAGGTGGACGTGGTCACCTCCGTGTCCAAGACCCCCGAGCGGGAGGAGGAGTTCCTCTTCTCCCAACAGCC
Organism: uncultured Oscillospiraceae bacterium; assembly: GCA_947624895.1. Lineage (GTDB taxonomy): Bacteria > Bacillota > Clostridia > Oscillospirales > Oscillospiraceae > MGBC124762. Next base: position 9,011 of record CANQMK010000052.1, read on the forward strand.
CATCGGCGTCAACTCCACCATCCTCACGGTGAAGGCGGGCAACCAGGCGGTGGTGGAGGGGGACTACGCCACCTACGACGGCATCACCATCGGGATGCTGGAGGGGAACTCCAAAAACGACAACTTCGCCCGCTTCGCCCAGGAGCGGGGCTTCACCTACCACCCGGTGTACTTCGCCGGGCAGGAGGCGCTCACCGCCGCCCTCCAGGCGGGGGAGGTGGACGCCGCCGTCACCGGCAGCCTCCGCCTGCTGGAGGACGAGTGGCTGTTGGAGTCCTTTGACGCCAGCCCCTTCTACATCTGCACCCGCAAGGACCGGACCGAGCTGATGGAGCGCATCGACACGGCCATCAACGAGATGGACCTCCACGACCCCAACTGGCGGGACGCCCTCCACGCCGCCTACTACGCCACCGACCAGTCCGGCTCGGTCATCCTCAACGCCAACGAGCGGGCCTTCCTGGCGGAGCGGGAGGCGTCCGGGGAGCCCCTGCGCCTGCTGTTCAACCCGGACCGGGCCCCCTACTGCTACTTCCAGGACGGCCAGGCCCAGGGCATCCTCCCCGCCATCTTCGACGCCCTGGCCCAGCGCCTGGGTCTGCGCTACGAGTACATCCGGGCGAAGGACCGGACGGACTACTACGCCCTGCGGGAGGCGGGGGCGGCGGACGTGGTGCTGGACTTCACCGCCGACTACTACCTGGCCGAGGAGGAGGGCTATAAGATCACCGTGCCCTACTTCCACACCACCTTCGCCCGTCTCACCCTGGACGGCTTCACCGGCACACCGGCGCGCCTGGCGGTGATGGAGCGGGCGGAGGCCATCAACGACTACATCGCCAGCCGCTACCCCCCCGAGGCCCTGGTCACCTACCCCGACACGGCGGCCTGCGCCCAGGCGGTGCTGGACGGGGAGGTGGACGCCACCATCCTCTACGCCCACAACGCCGAGTGGTACGCCCAGCGGGACGTGCGCAACCGCCTCAACTCCGTGGCCTTTGGAGAGACCTCGCTGTCCTACGCCGTGGGGGACGGGGTCCCCGGCGGGCGCTGGCTCCTCTCCCTGCTGGACAAGGGGGCGGACAGCTTCAGCGAGGCGGAGCTGGACACCATCGTGTCCCGGGAGATCGACGCGGGGCGGGAGAACCGGGTCAGCCTCCTGGCCTTCCTCTACCAGAACCCCGGGTACAGCGTCCTGGGGGTGGCCCTGGTGCTGCTGCTCCTCTTCGCCCTGGCCATGCTGGCGGTGCGGACCCGGAACCAGCGTCGGCTGAAGGAGAAGATCGCCCAGGCCACCGGCGAGCTGGAGAAGAAGACCCAGGAGCTGACCGCCGCGCTCCAGGCGGCGGACGCCGCCAACCGGGCCAAGACCACCTTCCTCAATAATATGTCCCACGACATCCGCACCCCCATGAACGCCATCATCGGCTACACCGCCCTGACCACCACCCACCTGGACGACCGGGAGCGGGCCCTGGACTACCTGGGCAAGATCGCCCAGGCCTCCGATCACCTTCTCTCCCTCATCAACGACGTGCTGGACATGAGCCGCATCGAGTCCGGCAAGGTCACCATCAACGAGCGCCCGGAGAACCTGGCCGACATCCTCCAGAGCCTGCGGAACATCATCCAGTCCGACATTCACGCCAAGCGCATGGAGCTGTTCATCGACACGGTGGACGTGACCGACGAGGAGGTGTACTGCGACAAGCTTCGCCTGGACCAGATCCTGCTCAACCTGACCTCCAACGCCATCAAGTTCACCCCGGCGGGGGGCACCGTCTCCGTCCGGGTCACCCAGCGCCCCGCCCAGGCCCCCGACCGGGGGGTCTACGAGTTCCGCGTCAGCGACACCGGCATCGGCATGAGCCGGGAGTTCGCCAAGACGGTCTTCGACCCCTTCACCCGGGAGCAGACCTCCACCGTCAGCGGCATCCAGGGCACCGGTCTGGGCATGGCCATCACCAAGAACATCGTGGACATGATGGGCGGGACCATCGCCGTGGAGAGCGCGCCGGGGAAGGG
>CANQMK010000053.1 GCA_947624895.1 uncultured Oscillospiraceae bacterium
CGCGGCATGCTCATGACCGTTCTGGCCCGCCTGGCCGGTCAGTCCACCGACGGCGGCGCCACCTGGTACAGCAAGGGCATGGACTGGGCCAAGGCCCAAGGCATCTCCGACGGCACCGACCCCAACGGCAACGTCACCCGGGAGCAGCTGGTGACCATGCTCTACCGCTACGCCAACAGCCCGGCGGTGGACGCCTCTATGGGCATGGCCGGGTTTACGGACGTGGCCAGCATCTCCACTTGGGCCCAGGACGCCATGCGCTGGGCGGTGCAGAAGGGCATCCTCACCGGCAAAGACGGCGCCCGCCTGGACCCCCAGGGTACCGCCACGAGAGCCGAAGTCGCCACCATTCTCCAGCGGTACGTGGAGAACAAGTAAGAACGAGAGGACGAAAGGAAGGCGGCCCATCTAAAAAAGCGCCCCGGAGGCCATCGCCTCCGGGGCGCTTTTGACTTACTTGCGGCCCTGCTGCGCGGTCTTGCACCAGGGGGCCAGGACGCAGGCCCCGCACTGGGGGTTCCGGGCGGTGCAGACCGCCCGGCCGTGGAGCACCAGCCGATGGCAGAAGTCGTTGGACTGGGCAGGGGGGAGGACCTTCCGCAGTTGGAGTTCCACCTGGTAGGGGTCCTTGGTGCCGTCGGTGAGGCCCAGCTTGCCGGAGATGCGGATGCAGTGGGTGTCCGCCACCACCACGCCGGGGGTGTGGTAGATGTCCCCCAGCACCAGGTTGGCGGTCTTGCGCCCCACCCCGGGCAATTTCAGCAGTTCCTCCATGGAGTCCGGCACCCTGCCGCCGTAGTCCCGCAGGAGCATCTGGGCGGAGAGGACGATATCCCGCGCCTTGGCCCGGAAGAAGCCGGTGGAGTGGATGATGGCCTCCACATCCGCCACGTCCGCCGCCGCGATGGCCTCCAGGGTGGGGTATTTGCCAAACAGCTCCGGGGTCACCAGGTTCACCCGCGCGTCGGTGCACTGGGCGGACAGACGTACGGAGAAGAGCAGTTCATAGTCCTTCTGGTAGTCCAGCGAGCAGACGCCGTCCGGGTAGAGCGCCTCCAGCGCCGCCACGATGTGGGCGGCCCGCTCCTTTTTTGTCATATGTATCTCCCCTTGACGAAACGGCTTGGTGTGAGTAGAATAATCATAGCATATTTCGCCCTGGCCTTGCAAGGGCGTTGTGTGAAAACACGGGAGGAGGACACCCAACTATGTTACGAGAGATCATGGATCGGATCGCCCAGGCAGACCCCGAGGTGGGGGCCGGCATCCTGGCCGAGTACGACCGCCAGCGCCGGAACATCGAGCTTATCGCCTCGGAGAACTTCGTCAGCGTGCCGGTCATGCTGGCCATGGGCACGGTGCTCACCAACAAATACGCCGAGGGCTACCCCGGCAAACGCTACTACGGCGGCTGTCAGTGCGTGGACGTGGTGGAGGAGCTGGCCCGGAAGCGGGCCTGCCAGCTCTACGGCGCGGACCACGCCAACGTCCAGCCCCACGCCGGGGCCCAGGCCAACTACGCCGTCTACCAGGCCCTGTGCCAGGTGGGGGACACCGTCATGGGCATGGACCTCTCCAACGGCGGTCACCTCACCCACGGCTCCCCGGTGAACTACTCCGGCAAGAACTACCACATGGTCTTCTACGGCGTGGGCGCCGACGGCCGCATCGACTACGACCAGGTCCGGGACCAGGCCCGGAAGCACAAGCCCAAGATGATCATCGCCGGGGCCTCCGCCTACCCCCGGATCATCGACTTCGCCGCCTTTGCCGACATCGCCCACGAGGTGGGCGCCTATCTCATGGTGGACATGGCCCACATCGCCGGTCTGGTGGCCGCCGGGCTCCACCCCAACCCCGTCCCCTATGCCGACGTGGTCACCACCACCACCCACAAGACCCTGCGCGGCCCTCGCGGCGGCATGATCCTGTGCAGGGAAGACCTGGCCAAGAAAATCGACTCCGCCATCTTCCCCGGCAGCCAGGGCGGCCCCCTGGAGCACATCATCGCCGCCAAGGCCGTGGCCCTGGGGGAGGCGCTGAAGCCGGAGTTCAAGGCCTACCAACAGCGCATCCTGGACAACGCCAAGGCCCTGGCCGACGGCCTGATGGAGGAGGGCTTCGACCTGGTCTCCGGCGGCACCGATAACCACCTGGCCCTGGTGGACCTCCGCAAGGCGGGGGTCACCGGCAAGGAGATGGAGCACCGCCTGGACGAGGTGAACATCACCGTGAACAAAAACGCCATCCCCAACGACCCGGAGAAGCCCTTTGTCACCAGCGGCATCCGGGTGGGCACCCCCGCCGCCACTACCCGTGGCTTCGGCCCGGAGGATATGCGGGAGATCGCCGCCATCATCTGGGCCGCCGCCACCGACTTTGACGGCAAGCAGGCCGCCCTGCGGGACCGGGTGGCCGCCCTGACGGAGAAGTACCCTCTGTACGAGGGGTAAAGGGAAAAACCTTTCCAGACAAGAGAGGGGGGAGCGCGGATGGAATACCGGCCTTTGGCGGACGAGATCCGGCCCGAGACCCTGGAGGACGTGGTGGGGCAATCGCACATCCTGGGCCCGGGCGGTCTGCTCCGCCGTATCGTGGAGTCCGACCAGGTGCCCAACCTCATCTTCTACGGCCCCTCGGGCACGGGGAAGACCACGGTGGCCAACATCATCGCCAAGCGCTCCGGCCGGGCCCTCCACCGGCTGAACGCCACCACCGCGTCCCTGGCCGACGTGAAGGACATCCTCGCCCAGATCGGCACCATGCTGGCCCCCAACGGCATCCTGCTCTACCTGGACGAGATCCAGTATTTCAACAAGAAGCAGCAACAGTCCCTGCTGGAGGTCATCGAGAGCGGGGACGTGACCCTGATCGCCTCCACCACGGAGAACCCCTACTTCTACATCTACAACGCCGTCCTCTCCCGCTCCTCCGTCTTCGAGTTCAAGCCCCTGTCCGCCCGGGATGTGGAGCCCGCCGTGGTGCGGGGCTTCCGGGCCATGGAGGCGCGGCTGGGCCGGAAGTTGGAGCTGGAGGAGGGCGTGGTCGGCCACATCGCCTACGCCTGCGGCGGGGACGTGCGGAAGGCCCTGAACACCGTGGAGCTGTTGGCCAACGCGGCAGGGGGGCAAGGGAGAAGCCTTGTCACCCTGGCCGACGCCAAGCTGGCCGCCCAGGGCTCCGCCATGCGCTACGACCGGGAGGGGGACGACCACTACGACATCGCCTCCGCCCTGATGAAGTCCCTCCGGGGCTCCGACCCGGACGCGGCCCTGCACTACCTGGCCCGGCTGCTGGAGGCGGGGGACATGATCACCGCCATCCGGCGCATCATCTGCTCGGCCAGCGAGGACGTGGGCATGGCCTACCCCCAGGCCGCCCTCATCGTCCGGGCGCTGGTGGACAACGCCCTCCAGGTGGGCCTGCCCGAGGCCAAGTTGTGCCTTGGGCAGGCGGTGGTCCTCCTGGCCACCGCGCCTAAGTCCAACTCCGTGGTGGCCGCCATCGACGCGGCCATGGCGGACGTGCGCGCCGGCCACACCGGCTCCATCCCCCGGCACCTCCAGAACGTCCACGCCGACAGCGCCGGGCAGGAGCGGGAGCAGGGCTATCTCTACCCCCACAGCTTCCCCGGCCACTGGGTGGCCCAGCAGTACCTCCCCGACGAACTGGTGGGGACGGTCTACTACGAGTTTGGCGACAACAAGACCGAGCAGGCCGCCCGGGCCTACTGGGAAAAGCTCAAGGGTGAGCGGGAGGAATAGCTGACAACGGGGAAACCCTGAGCCGATGGAAAGGAGTTTTTGCCATGCCGGTCCCCCTTCGCCTGGTCCTCTTTTTCGGAGCCATCTTTGCCCTTTACTTTGTTCTGCACCGCGCCACCCATAAAAACGCCCCCATCTCCGGGCCCTTTTTCTTTGATATGGACTGCCTGGTGCTGAACACCGGCATCCCGTATTCCATCCCCTTTTCCGACATCGACCATGTGGAGCTGGAATACAGAGCCGGAGAACTGGAAACCCGAATCACTTACAGCCTCTTGATCCAGGTCGTCCGAAAGGACGGCCAGACAAAAAAGGTCTGGTACAAGGGCTCCCGGACTGGAAAGCTGCCCGCGGACTACCAGGCGGCCCTGGAGGAGAAGGGGTTGACGGTGGCAGTCCGCGTCAAGTGACCGGTGGTTGGACAAATACCGCCTCGTACCCCGGCTTTTGGCACCCCTCCGGGGCGTAGCGCCAGCGGGTGAGGACGCCGGAAGTCTGGAAGTACTCCAGGTCGGGCGGCTGGGGCTCCGAGGGCAGATGGTCGATGAGCAGGAGCTTGATTTTCATAAACTGGGGTTGGATGGACTTGATGAAGACGCTCACCCGCTCCCCCTGGACGTAGCCCTCCCGGGGCTCCGCCAGGCCGGAGAGATTGGGGGTCAACTCCACGAAGCACCCGTACTCCTTCACCCCGCGGACGCACCCCGGCACCGTCATCCCCGGGGAAAAGCGGGCGGCGTTCTCCTCCCAGGTGCCCAGGAGCTCCTTGTGGCTGAGCAGGATCCGCCCCCGGTCCCGGTCCAGCCCCGTCACCACCGCCCAGAGCTTCTGCCCCACCCGGAAGCGCTGGTCGGGGTGGGGCAGGCGGGAGATGGAGATATTCTCGATGCCGATCATGGAGGGCACACCGCACCCCACGTCCACAAAGGCCCCGAAGGGCTCCAGGTGGGTGACCACGGCGGGGATGATCTGCCCGGGCTGGAGGGTGGAGAGGAGATGGCTCAGCGCCAAGGCCTGGGCCTGACAGCGGGAGAGGATGGGCCGGGGCTCCCCCTGGTCGGTGAGCTCCATCCCCGTCACCACAAAGGCCACCGGCTTGCCCACCCGGGACAGGATGGCGATCTCCCGGGTGCTCCCCTCCCGGATGCCCAGGGCGGCCTCCTGCCGGGGGATGATGCCCGTAAAGGGGCCTACCTTTACAAGCAGGTCCCGCTGGGCGGTCCCGGCGATGGCGACCCCCTCCAGCACCTCCCGGGTGGAGACACAGCGCAGAAGGCTGTCCGCGCTGGCGCATTTGGCGAGATTTTCCGGCTGTTGATACAGACTGCCCTCGGGCAGATAGGCGCATGTCACTCGATCGTCCCCTTATTTTCCAGATGGGGGAGTATATGCCCTGAAGACGTGACTTTTGCATAGAAGTGTGGGGAGGGAAGAGGATGGACGTACAGGTGGGCGACCTTTTGACCATGAAGAAAGAGCACCCCTGCGGGAGCCGGGAGTGGAAGGTCCTGCGGGTGGGGATGGACTTCAAGCTGGTCTGCGCCGGGTGCGGCCGCCAGGTCATGCTCCCCCGGAGCAAGGCGGAGAAAAACATCAAGAAGATCACCCGGGAGGGGCGAGAGATATGAAGGAATTTTGGAGCGGGCGGATCCGGGACATGGTTCCCTACGTGCCCGGAGAACAGCCCAAGGACCGAAAGTTCATCAAGCTGAACACCAACGAGAACCCCTACCCCCCCTCCCCCCAGGTGGAGCCGGCGATCCGGGAGGCGGTGGAGAGTCTGCGGCTCTACCCCGACCCGGAGTGCGCCGCCCTGCGCCAGGTCATCGCCGCCCGGTACGGCCTGACCCCGGCGCACGTCTTCTGCGGCAACGGCTCGGACGAGGTGCTGTCCTTCGCCTTCCAGGCCTTTTTTGACAAGGCAAAACCCGTCACCTTTCCCGACATCACCTATACCTTTTACGCCGTATATGTAAAGTATCTGGACTTGACAGCTCGCGTCGTCCCCTTGTCGGAGGACTTCTCCCTGCCGGTGGAGGCCCTCTTGGAGGGGGCGGTGGGGGGCCTGGTGATCGCCAACCCCAACGCCCCCACCGGCCAGACCCTCCCGGCGGAGACGGTGCTGGATATCGTCCGGCGGTGTCCCGGCCAGGTGGTGCTGGTGGACGAGGCGTACGTGGACTTCGGCGCCGAGAGCGTGGCCCGGTGGGTGGGGGACTACCCCAACCTGCTGGTGGTGCAGACCGCCTCCAAATCCCGCTCCCTGGCGGGGCTCCGGGTGGGCTGGGCCCTGGGCGACCCAGACTTGATCCAGGGGCTCCAGTGCGTCCGGGACTCCATCAACTCCTACACCGTGGACCGCCTGGCCGTTGCCGGGGCCGCCGCCGCCATCGCCGACGAGGACTACTTCGCCTCCACCTGCCAGGCCATCGTCCGCACCCGGGAGGAGACTGCCCATCGTCTGCGGGCGCTGGGCTTCCAGGTGGGGGACTCCCGGGCCAACTTCCTCTTTGTCCGCCACCCGGACTTCCCCGGCAAGGCGCTCTTTGACGGCCTGCGGGAGCGGGGGATCCTGGTGCGCCGGTGGGACCTGCCCCGGATCGGGGACCACCTGCGCATCTCCATCGGCACGGAGGGGGAGATGGACGCCCTGTGCCGGGCGCTGGGGGAGCTGACGGGGCGGTAACCGGCCCCAAGGCCTTCACATAGAATGGAACTGGAAGGGCACCCCGGTGTCCTGACCACTTTCATTTGGGAGGTCAAAGCCATGGCTGAAAAGGTCATGCCAGGCCCCGTGCAGGATACCGCCTGCATCCGGGAGGCTGTGTGTATACACACGAAAAAGATCTTCGACTCCTGTCGCGACAAGGACTGCCTCGAGGATCTGCGCTTCTACCCCACCCAGAGCTCCAAGGCGGTCCTGGACCGGGCCCTGAGCGTCAAGCCCGGCTCCGCCGAGCTGTTGGACGTATACATCGACGTGGCGCCGGTGGGCTTTAACCGCGGTTTCTACACCGTGGACGTGCGCTACTTCTACCGTGTCACCGCCGACGCCTTCGTGGGCGCGGCCCGCCCCATCTGCGTCTCCGGCCTTGTGGTGTTTGACAAGCGGGTGATCCTCTTCGGCAGTGAGAGCGGCGCCAAGGTCTTCTCCTCCGACAGCGCCTGTGACGACGACGAGGCGTGCCTGGGCAAGGGCAACCTGCCCACCGCGGTGGTGGAGGCGGTGGACCCCATCATCCTGAACATGAAGCTGGTGGACAACTGCGAGTGCGCCTGCTGTGAGAGCGAGCCGCGGGAGGTCCCCGCCGGGGTCTGCGCCTGTTTCGGCGGCGAGCTGAGCTTCACCGGCGAGGGCAAGCGGGTCTACGTGACCCTGGGCCAGTTCTCCATCATCCGCCTGGAGCGGGACACCCAGCTCCTGGTGCCCATGTACGACTACTGCCTGCCTGAGAAGGAGTGCCCCTGCGGCAACTGCGACGACGACCCCTGCGAGATCTTCCGCCAGGTGAAGTTCCCCGTGGACGAGTTCTTCCCCCCCAACTCCCTCCAGAGCGCGGAGGGCTACCGGGAGTTGCGCGGCTGCTGCGGCTGACCCGCACCAAAGAGACCATACAGAAAGCCCGCCGTGGAGCTTGTCTCCACGGCGGGCTTTTGATCTGCTTCAGGAGCCGCTGGGGGCAGGGGGGACCACCAGGAGGACATAGGCGGCCTGGGGGTCCAGGTCCTCCCCCTCCATCTGCAGGGTGTAGGAGAGGTCCTCCCGCCCCAGCGCGCCGGGGATGTCCTCCAGCGCGTCGGCGGGGAGGCGGTACCACGTCTCCCCGTCGTCCCGCTCACACCGGGGGTAGTCCCAGGTGAGGCCGCCCTCCTCCAGGGTGATCACCGCCCGGAACTGGGACAGCGCCCACAGGTCCGCCACCGGGGCGGGGCGGGCCGTCTCCCCGGCGGGAGCGACCGCGTCCGCCCCCTCCGGGACGGCATCTTCAAACAGGGCCACGGGGGCGGCGCCGTCCGTGTCCCCGTCCTCGGACGCGCCGTTGGTGACAGGTTCCCCGACGGGCGCCTCCAGCGCCTCCGGGACGACGGCCTCCGGCGCCTCCGCCGGAGCGACGTCCGCGGCAGCGGGGCGGGGGAGTGGGGCGTCCTGGGCGGTTTCCTTGGCCTGGGCGGTGGCGGCGTCTCCGCTCCCCGCGGTGACCGCGCCGCCTTCCGCGGTCGGGACGGCGCGGGACAGGGCGGCGGGGTCCGCCTGGGCGGGATCGCCGCCGGAGACTCCGCTGTTCGCCGTGGTTTCCATAGCGACCTGGGGCGCCTCGCCGGTGGCGGGCCGGGTGAGGGGATGGGCCAGCCGCCACGCCCCCAGGGTGACCAGGGCCAGAGCGGCGGCCATAGCCCCCCACCGCCGCCAGGGGTGGGTCTTGGCGGCGGGCCGCTGGGCGGGCAGGCGCGCCAGGATACGGGCCGGCAGGTCGGCGGGGGGCGGGTCGTCCATCTCCCCGCAGGCGCGGTGGATCTGGATAAGCTGTTCCTGGAGGGCCCGGCAGCGGGGGCACTGGTCCAGGTGGGCCTGGAGTCGCGCCGCCTCGTCCGGGGTCAGCGCTCCGTCCACAGACGCGCTGACCCACTCCAAAACGTCGTCACAGTTCATGCCGGGCCTCCTTTCCGTCAGTTTTGTTCTTTGCCCTATGTAGACGCAGTGGGGGGAGAAAAGTTCCCGTCCTCCAGCAGGAGCTTTCGCAGGGCCAGCCGGGCCCGGGCGATGCGGGACTTCACCGTCCCCTCCTCCAGATGGAGGACCTGGGCGATCTCGGCGTAGCTCAGGCCGGTGAACTCCCGGAGGACCAGCACCTGTCGGTGTTCCGGGGAGAGGCGCTCCAGACCCCGCCGGATGGCGGCCTGGAGCTCCCGCCGCTCCACCTCCCCCTGGGGGTCCAGGCGGCGGTCGGGGATGTCCAGGGCGCGGTCGTCCTCCTCGTCGGCGACCAGGGGGACGACGGGCAGGGCCCGCCGCCTCCGCTCCCGGCGGAGAAAGTCGATGGCGGCGTTGGTGGCCAGGCGGTAGAGCCAGGTGGAGAATTTGCTCTCGGCGTGGAAGTTGGGCAGGCCCCGCCAGGCGTTGAAAAAGGTTTCCTGGGTCAGCTCCATGGCGTCCTCCGGCGAGCCGGTGAGCCGCAGGGTGAGGCCGTAGACCTTCCCCTGGTGCGCCTCCAGAAGCCGCGCGAAAGCGTCCTGGTCGCCCTGGGCGGCCAGTCGGATCAACTCCTCCTCGGTCACGGTCTCACCTCCTTTCGTATGAGCAAAAGCCCCCGTTAGTCTCTCAGGTCCCGGACGATCCCCCGGGTACAGCGCTCCAGGTCCTCCATGGTCTGGACCTTGCACACCTCTGTCTTCCAGTAGCCGGAGTGGGGCACGCCTTTGAGATAGAGGGCGTAGTGCCGCCGGGCCTCCAGACAGGCGATCTTCTCGCCCTTCTGTTCCTTCGCCAAGTAGAATTGCTCCATGGCCACCTGGCACCGCTGGGCCAGCGGGGGCAGGGGAGGGATGGGTTCTCCCGCCAAGGCGGCCTTGATCTGCTGGAAGATCCAGGGGTTCCCAAAGGCCCCCCGGCCCACCATCACCATGTCCGCCCCGGTGCAGCGCAGGATGCGCAGGGCGTCCTGGGCGGAGAACACGTCCCCGTTGGCGATGACGGGGATGGACACCGCCTCCTTCACCGCCCGGATGGCGTTCCAGTCCGCCCGTCCAGAGTACATCTGGGCGCGGGTGCGGCCGTGGACGGCCACGGCGGCGGCCCCGGCGTCCTCCAGGACTTTGCAGAACTCCACACAGTTCACGTTCCCCCGGTCCCAGCCGATGCGGGTCTTCACCGTCACCGGTACGCCCCCCGCCCCGCGGATCGCCGCCCGGAGGATGGCGGCGGCCTTTTCCGGCTCCCGCATGAGGGCGGAGCCGTCTCCGCTCTTGACCACCTTGGGCACGGGACAGCCCATGTTGAGGTCGATCACGTCCGGCCTGGCCCGCTCAGCCACGATGGCGGCGGCCCGCTCCACCGCCTCGGCGTCGCTGCCAAAGAGCTGGACGGCGGCGGGGTGCTCGTCGGCGGCGAGGGCCATGAGGGGGATGGATTTCTTGTCCTGGTAGCACAGCGCCTTGGCGCTGACCATCTCGGTGACGGTATAACCCGCCCCCAGCCTCCGGCAGACGGTGCGGAAGGCCAGGTCGGTGACCCCGGCCATGGGGGCCAGGGCCACGGGGGTCTCGATTGTCACAGAGCCGATCTTCACCGCGCCGCCCTCCTTTCGCCGCCAACTGGGCCAAGTGTGGATATCCTACCACAAATTCCGCCCAAAGGCAAGGTCTCCGGCGGGTTTGGCTTGACTTTGCCCCGGCGAGCCTCTACAATGGACAGTGATACGCCGAAGGGGGGTGAGGGAAGTGGAGGACAGCGAGCGGGTGGGCCGCTCCGTCTCCTGCGCCTTCACCGGCCACCGCCCGGAGGGCCTGCCCTGGGGGGAGGCGGAGGAGGACCCCCGGTGCCTGGCGCTGAAGGCCCGCCTGGACAAGACCCTGGAGGCGGCCTACGACGTGGGCTACCGCCACTTCCTGTGCGGCATGGCCAAGGGGGCGGACTTCTACTTCTGTGAGGCGGTCCTCCGCCTGCGCCGGACGCGCCCGGACATCCGCCTGGAGGCGGCGGTGCCCTTCCCGGAGCAGAGCCAGGGGTGGCGCGGGGCGGACCGGGAGCGGTATCAGGTCCTCCTGAAACAGTGCGACCTGGAGACGGTGGTCCAGCGCTTCCACAGTCCCGGCTGTATGCAGCGGCGCAACCGCTATATGGTGGACCACGCCAGCCGCCTCATCGCCGTCTACAACGGCCGGCCCACCGCCAGCGGCACCCTCTACACCATCCACTACGCCATGCAAAAAGGGCTGCCGGTGGACCTTTTAGAGGTTTGACTTTTCAGATGTCATCAAGTATAATAGGTTGAATTGGGAAAAAGGAGGGCTCCAGAGAAATGAGAGCCAGTTTGATCTTGGAAAACGGCGCGGTCTTTTTGGGCCAGTCCATCGGCGAGGTGGGGGAGCGGGTCTGCGAGCTGGTGTTCAACACCTCTATGACCGGCTACCAGGAGATCTTGACCGACCCGTCCTACGCCGGACAGGGGGTGGTCATGTCCTACCCCCTCATCGGCAACTACGGGGTGAACCACGAGGACAACGAGTCCAGCCGCCCCTGGGCGGAGGCGCTGATCGTGCGGCG
>CANQMK010000054.1 GCA_947624895.1 uncultured Oscillospiraceae bacterium
GGTGGCGTAGCTGTCGTCGGTGATGGTGACGGAGTAGAGCCACTCCCGGTCCTTCTCCCGCTCGTACTCCTCCCACACGTCTCCCGGGTCGCACTCCCGTTCATCCTCGGGGAGGAGGGACTGACTCTCCAGGAAGGCCCGCAGGGTCTCGTCCTCCACCTCGGTGGTGGTGATGACGATGCCCGGCCCCTCATAGCGGCGCAGACGGAAGTGGTAGCCGTCCATGGTGCTCACCTGGCCGTCCCAGGTCAGCGTGTCCCGCAGGGCCTGGGGCAGCTCGTCAAAGGGACGGTGATAGAAACCCTCTACCGTAGCTGATACCCCCTGTTGGCGACGTGCTTCGTCAGGATCAGTAGGTGCCAGAGAAGTATCAATACCGGAGGGTGGAGGCACTGTTGTGCTGATTGACAGACTAGGCGCAGGAGAAGCCTCTTGCACAGGAAACATAGGTGTGGGTTGAATTGGCGTTTGCTGATTCCTGCATCCTGTTAGCAAGAGGGGTAGCATCGTTATAAATAAAGCGATATTATACAATTTCATTGGGACACCCCTTTTGATATAATTTAACGCTGAAAAAATTATATCACAATTTTTAGCTTGTTGCAATTTTGCATTCTTCCCTCTATAAGCTAGGTGTTTCTGCCGTTGCTATATACAGGTAGAAGCAACGAAGGCGCATAAGCTTCCGTTGCTTCTATTAAAGGTTAAGTATCTCTGAGTGTGATCGCCTCGCAGAGAGCGCCACCGCCCCCAATGTTGACACTTCCATTTTGGGGGTTAAGGCAACGCAACTGCGTAGAACCGCCGCTATCAAGGAATAGCCCTAAATAGCGTGTGCTGGCCGTGGCACCATCCGTCAGGTTAAAGAAGGTCATAATTGCTTGGCGGAATTGGATATAGGACATCTCGGCATCTGTATTGACAATGAGATAGGCAAAGCCCTGACCATTATCGACGACAAGCCCGGTTCTTCCATATCGTGCATCGCTCATTTTATACTTAAACCCATATTCTGCGGGAGTAATCCAGTCAGTCTTTCCCAAATACATTCCTGCGCCGCCCTGCGCCCATGTGCCCTGGCCCGTAAGATTTTTTACAGGGGCCAGGACTGATTCTGTCAGCGCATCTTGCCCCTCAACAAAAAACATCTGTCCATCAGCTCTACGGTAGATTACACCGTTTCCACACCAACAGTTATTTGAACCATTATAAGGCGCAGGGTTCGGTCCTACATAAGCCCCATCACATTTTGCGATGTTTAGAATGTTTACAGAAGGAGCGGGGTCAAAAAAGCCTCCATTCATACCGTAAACTTTACCACCAGAAAGGCTTTTCCGTTCCAAGTTGACCAACTTAATGTTGCTGGCCGCTGTACGGATAATATGGATGGTTTTGCCGGTGCCCCAGGGGGCTTTCATGTAAGCATAGTTCTGCGGCCCATTCACGAAAGTCGGGTAAAACCGCCAGACCTGCTCATCGCCGCCAGTTTTTGCCTTCCACGATACATTGCTGCCGCTGGTGCTACCGTCGCAAGTCAGATAGCGGTCCTGATTCAAAAGTTTGACACGCCAACACCCGCCGTCCACATACTCGAACTCAAAAGTTGTTGTACTGGGATTGCCACCTGTGGTATAAAGGCAGCAGTTCCATGTCCCGGAAGTGTTCGCACTCAGGCCATACGCCTGATTAATTGCGCTGAGAATTGTTTGGCCGGTTGCTCCGACGTTCTGGACAAACCAAATCTGGTCATTGCTACCGGTGGCGGAGTACAATGTTACGTTCTGGCCATTTGCGGCAACGCTGGTGCCACTCACATTGAGTCGAAGGTTTTCGTTCACCTTGGGACGAAGTTCATAATAAGGCATTTTTGTTACTCCTTTTCTGTTTAGTAACGTACTTGCGTCTAATTTTTGGGTTAAAACTTGTAAATCATTAGCGGAATTTGCCCATGAAGATCACCTTCTCCTTGCAATACTATTCGTTCTGCCTCCATATTATATAACGATTCCGAGTGACAAAATGCAACAATAAATGCGCCTCAAGTTGAGACGCATCAAATCATATTAAGACCGTAAAAAAGTTAGAAAGCCTGTTGGCTTTCTAACTTTCCCTTTCTTGTAGCAAACCGAAGGCTTTTCGTCTAGCCCGCGCCAGCGCCATTCTCACGCTGGCTGGCTTAATTCCCAATTCGTCTCCCAACTCTGCCATAGATCTACCCTGAAAATAATAACCTTCCAGCAAGCAACGGGTATTTGCATCTAATTGAGGTAAGACTTGATACAACGATTCTAATTCTTCCCCTTTTATCAGATGAAGTTCAACGGCGTGATCGTTGTAGCTGGAATCAGTACCAAGTTCAGGGAGTTCCTCACATTCCTCAAGTGATATTTCATTTTTGGGCAGGCTGCGATTGATGTAATCCAGGGCTGTGGTCTTGCAGGTGGAAATGATGTAGTTGGCCAGTTGGGCACGTCCTCGGCTCCGCAGAAGTTCAATTTTATTTATCAGTTTGACGAGAGCATTTTGCAAAATATCTTCTGTATCATGAGGATTTTTTGCGATTTTGATGATTGTGCTGTACATCAGTCGGTTGTATTGCAGATAAAGTGAAGCCATAAATTCTCGGTCATCCTCGTTTTCTATGAGTAAAATGCAATAGGGGATCATAATTTCTCCTTTTTTGTGTACTGGCCGATGGTCATGCACAATTCCATATCGCGCAGAATCAGAGCCAAGGCATCCTTATTCTCCGAGGGCAAGGATCGGATACCTCTGATGAAGTCCCCAACTGTTTTGTCTGCCGTGAGATGTTCGGAGAATACATCTGGGGAGACTGGGCTTTCGCACCGCCCCAGCAAATAATCCGTTGTCACGCCAAAGAAATCTGCTAAATTTATCAATTTTTCAACATCGGGGAAATGCACACCGGTCTCGTAGTTGGAAATAGTCCCCACAGAGACATGGATGATATGCCCCAACTCCCGCTGGGACAATCCCTTATCTTTCCGTAATTCAGCCAACAGTTCCCCAAACCTGCACATCATTACCGCTCCTAGCTGAAAAATATTTATAATTATATGTCAGTTGGGAGTGCTCACTCTTAAATACATAGATTTGCCATAATATAGGCTTGATTTTTGCAAATATGTTTAGTATAACTTAATGTAAAAGGCAATTAAATGGGATGGACAAACCATGGCGCAAGAAGCGGCTTGTTGCAAAAATGGATTTTTTGCGTTTCATATATTGAGAAAGAATGTTATACTGTGGGGGATGGTTCAATTGCTTGGATTTGGGTTGAGCACTTTAGAGGGGCCGGACTATCAGGCTGATATCGAGAAAATGTACCTCAAGTACAAAAGGTTGATGTATGCTACCGCAAGTAAATTTACGCGAAATGCAGAGGATCAGAAAGATATTGTTCAAATGGCGATGGAACGGCTCATCAAAATTTTTTCCGCCCCAGGGGTAAAAGAGCGTTGCAGTTCAGCCGGTTACATCGTTTTTACTATTAGAAGCGTATCAATAGACTTTCTCCGCAGGCGAAGCCGAGAAACGGAACAATGCGTCAGCATGGAGGACGGCCGGCTTGCGGAAATGGCAATCACAGAGGACCTATTGGAGGATCTGCTACTACGTTTGGACAGGAAAGAGCGGTTGATGAGCCTGTGGCCCAGGCTGTCGGCGGAGGACCGGGTCCTTTTGGAGGGGAAGTACATCCTCGACCAGACCGATGAGGAATTGGCGGGTATTTTGGCATGCAAACCGGCCAGTATTCGGATGAAGCTGACCCGGGCCAGACGGCGAGCGGCGGCGCTCCTGTCGGAAAGGAGTGAAACATGACAAGACGCGAACAGCTCCAAGAACAGTACGAGGACGCCCTGTTCGCCCTGTTGATGGACGAGCTCGCCACTATGGAGAACCAAAGAGCAGAGGAAGAAAACGAGCGGCTGCAAAACGATCCCTCCGCTGCGGTGCCGGAGGATATGGATCGGCGGTGCATACGGCTGATCCGCCGCCACTTTGCCCAGCGGAGGGCCCGCGCGGTGGGGCGATCGGCGTGGAAAGCGATGAAGCTGGTGGCCCTGGCCGCCGGGATCGCCGCGATCCTGCTCACCACCGTCTGTGCCGCGTCAGAGACGGTACGAGTCAATATGTTGAATTTGATGATTGAAGTTTTTGAAACTAATACAGAGTTTCGGTTTATAAATGCCTCTGTACAAACAGCTCCTCAGTTGGAAGTTGGGTGGGTACCCGATGGTTATGTTCTAACAAATCAGGGGAGTGACAGACTTGAAATATGGCATGAATACCAAGGTGCTGAGAATAGAATTCTCAGTATCAGTTGTGAAAGGACAGACGGATTGACTGTTGATATTGATACAGAAGATGCAGGAGTGGAGTATATATTGGTGAAAAGTACCCCGGCTATGTTAGTACATAAGGGCAATAACCTTCAACTTGCCTGGGCCTCGAAGGACAATTCTCTTTTTATCAGCATTATGGGGAACGAGATAGAAAAGGAAGATATCATCCACGTTGCAAACGAACTGCATTATTAAATATAGTTGTATAAGGAAAAGCACGGAAGCAGGGAAACTGCTCCGTGCTTTTTATTTATTTTGCCAAAAATGATATTTGTGGTTGCGTTTTGACAAAATATGCGTCTTCTATATATGAGGATCACCTCAAAGTATTTTATTATTGGAGGTAAATAGCTATGAAAAACTATATCCAATTTGTCGTTTCGCTTTTCTTAGTCGTTGGAGTATTAGTTGCAAATTTTGCAATTGCTCAGGCTGTGGAACCGAGATATACTGGAGTATGTCGGCTTTCGTCTAACCTAAGTATTTCTTCTGGCGGAGCAGCTACCTGCAAGGGAACTGCTATGTTGGACAGCGGCTATACCGCTGATGTGAAAGTAGAGCTAAAGCGTGATGGCACTACAATTAAAACATGGACGACTTCTGGTAATAGAACCATTCGAATTAGTGAAACTCATTATGTATTGTCAGGACATAACTACATTGTTAAAACTTCGGCTACGGTGTACGACAGCAATAACAAAGTGGTGGAAAGTCCCTCCGTAGACTCCATCGAGGAATATTACTAATTTCCTAAACTAAATTGACCAACAAATGCTTTCAGTGAACAGAATTCTTAATGTACAAGCAAAAGCATATCTACGCCGTTTCAGGTGCGAAACGGGGTGATAGCCCATTAAATCAAAACGGAAAAACCGCATAATTTGTCGATGTATAAGCCCCGCAAAGGCGACTCAGGTCTTTGTGGGGCTTTCCTCTGTCGAGAAGACGGATTATACAAAATGCACTTGTTTTCTGCAAAAAGCAAGCTCATTCTTCCAAGTTTTTCGTTTTTCAGAATTTGAAGAATATAGTTGACCTTTTTCCTGGTTTAGGGTCTGAGCAAAGTTCTCCTTTCATCTGTCGCTTTTCATATGCCGCAAGAAGTGTCTTAGTAGGCCACTGCGCCGACCAAGGCACTTCTTGCGTCATATGGGGCAAAGGGGCTCCTCGTTGCCGAGGCCCTCCGCTTCTGAAATTTAACTTATCAATATTTCAGAAGAATGGAGGCCTGACATATGGCCGGAAAGTACATAAAAATTCGGGGTGAGTTGGTCGCAGTGACCGATGAAGTCTATTACACTTACTATCACCTGGGCCGCCAGCGCCGTACCCAAGCGGAAAAGGATGGCCGCAGGCGAATTGCGTCCTATGATGCGCTGGATACTGACGATGGCCTTGGTGTTGATCTGCTGGTGGACTTGGACTCCCCCAGCGTTGAGGACGCCGCCATTGCTAAAGTGATGGCTGAAAAGCTCCACCGCTGCCTTGATCTTCTTTCGGATGGAGAGCGTTCCCTCCTTACAAAGATTTATTTTAAGGAGATGAGTGAGCGACAAGTGGCGCAGAGCCTTGGAATTCCTAGTATGACAGTCCACAACCGAAAAGTCAGGATCCTTCGCAAACTCAGAAAGATGATGGAAAAGTAAAATAATTTGGTGCAACCCCCTCACGAACTCGGACTAAAGAGTGAGGGGGTTGTCCTTTTCCCTCTTGGTCTGCCCCTTGAAAACTCCATACCCGATCCTGAACACGTTCCCGGCAGCGGCCCGAAAGGGCCAAGCGACGGCGGAGGGTGCGCCAAGACCACCTGCACAGGGCTCGACTCTGTGTAAATGACGGCCAAATAAGGTGCCCAGCGGTTCCACCCGTCCGAAAAGCAGCCTGTGGTGGGCTGTCTCGCCATGACCTCTGCCGGAGGATACTTCCGTCCCGTCCCAGCCCCCCTTGACCGGGGGATCACGCAAGGAGGGCGGCTGTGAGAGATCCTCACAGGGGTGGAACTCCCATGACAGGGCCCGACCAGCCCACCTTCAGGCAATCGCCCTTGGCGCTTGGGGAAGTAGTGTCGAATACGAGCGCAGATATAAAAATTGTAAGATTTTGACTTTAGATACCACGGAGGCCGCCCTTCTGGGCGGCCTCCGCGCATGTGAGGTCAAGGTCTCAAAAAAATTCTACTATCTCTATCTCTGCGTTTGACGGTGACAAGAATCGTTTTGCATAGATAGATTAAACCTTTGCCGGAGATGCCGTTGTCCGGCATTTTCAGGATCCAAACGCCATATCGTGAAGGGAGGTGATGCCCCATGGAAAGCGCACAGCGAGAACTGATAGGCGCTCTGCTGACCCAGCTTCAAGAGGCTGGACTTATATCAAAAACCACCTATTCCAAGGCGATGGATCTGGTACATTCGTCCATAGACTTGCCGAGGCTTTTTCGGTATCCTGTGTGCTTGACAAAGGAGGTGTCGGCATTTGAATGTGCTCCGAATACGCAATGAATTGCGAAACGGCAAGACCATCTTCGACCTGGCCCTTCGGGTGACCTTTTACGCCCGGGTGTCCACAGACAAGGACGAGCAGCTCAATAGTCTGGAAAACCAAGTGCAGTACTATACCGAGCTGATTCGTTCCAAGCCCAACTGGACCTATGTGGAGGGGTACATTGACGAGGGGATCAGTGGTACCAGCACCAAAAAGCGGGATAGTTTCTTGCGGATGATAGCAGACGCCAAAGCGGGGCGGTTCGACTTTATCATCACCAAGGAGATCTCCCGCTTTTCCCGCTCTACGCTGGACAGCATCAAGTATACCCAAGAACTGCTGGAGCACGATGTGGGAGTGTTATTTCAAAACGATAACATCAACACCTTGGACTCAGACAGCGAATTCCGACTGGTGGTCATGGCCGGGGTCGCTCAGGACGAGGTGCGAAAACTCTCCGAGCGGCTGAAGTTCGGCTTCCGGCAAGCGATCAAGAACGGCCATGTGCTGGGCAACGACCAACTGTGGGGATACGA
This sequence comes from uncultured Oscillospiraceae bacterium, assembly GCA_947624895.1. Classification (GTDB taxonomy): domain Bacteria; phylum Bacillota; class Clostridia; order Oscillospirales; family Oscillospiraceae; genus MGBC124762. Next base: position 7,388 of record CANQMK010000054.1, read on the forward strand.
CAAGAAGGACTGCAAGCTCACCATCAATGAGGCTGAGGCGGTGATCATCCGCCGCATCTTTGACCTCTACGCCAACAAGGGTGTGGGCGTGCGGACCATTTCCAGGATCCTCTACGATGAAGGGCACACCAGTCGGCAGGGGAATGCCTTCAATGTGCTGACCATTCGGCATATCCTTTGCAATCCCAAGTACAAGGGCTGGTATTGCGCTAATATGTCCCAAACGGTAGACTATCGCACCAAGCGAAAAATTTTCCTGGACGAGAGTGAGTGGATCACGTACCCCGATCCCGCCATTCCGGCCATCGTCTCCGAGGAGTTATGGGATCGAGCCCACGCCCTATATAAAAAGCGTAGCACTGAGGCTCGGGCCAGGGCCAGCGGCGCCAGCTTTCACAATCGGTATCCATACAGCGGTAAACTGATCTGTGAAGAACATCAAACCAGCTTCCACCGACAGGTGTTAGACAGTGGGAAGGAGATCTGGCAATGTCGGGTCTACCGCAACCGAGGACGGGCCGCCTGCGCCGCACCCCAGCTTCGCACCGATGAGTTAAATAAGATCATGGCCGACATCTTTACCAGCTTGGTGGAGGACAGGGAGGCAATCATCCGGGCGGTGATGACCGTCCTCCGGGCCGTCCCACAAGAGCATGACTATGGAAAGGATATTCACAGGATCGAGGCGGAGATGGATTCCATTTCCGCTAAGAAAGACCGTCTGCTGGAGATGAGCATTGAGGGTATTTTGTCCAAGGCCGAGTTCAAACAGCGAAACGACGGCTTCAACGAGCAATTCAAGCGGCTGGAGCAGACCCTGGAGACCCTCCGCGGTGAGGAACAGCGCGGCGGCATCACCGCAGGGCAACTCGCCGGGATCCATGAGGCGCTGGAGCGGATGCTGACCTTTGAAGATGGCGTGGATGCCAAGCTGGTAACGACCATTTTGGACCACATCATCGTCAAAAAAGAGAGCACCAAAGAGCGCGTGAGCTTAGAGATCCATCTGAAATTCGGCGACCCCCTTGGGGTCGCTTTTGACCGCCCAAGTTCCTCCTTTCGAGGCAGCCGTTCAAGAAGTACTATACCCAGTCGGCGGAGCAGGACGACCTGATCTCCATCGGCACCATCGGGCTCATCAAGGCGGTGAGCACCTTCAAAAGCGACAAGAACATCAAGCTGGCCACCTACGCCAGCCGGTGCATCGAAAATGAGATCCTGATGTACTTCCGCTCCCGGCGCAAGCTCCAGGGGGAGGTGTCCCTGTCCGACACCCTGGACAACGACGCGGAGAGCAACAACCTCTCCCTCATGGACGTGATCCGGGTGGACGACACCATGCTGGAGGACCTGGACGTGAAGGAGTCCTGCCGGCGGGTGCGCGCGGCGGTGGGGCGGTGCCTCACTGACCGGGAGGCGAAGATCGTCACCTTGCGCTACGGCCTGGAGGGCAAGGCCCCCCTGACCCAGCGGGAGATCGCTGCCCAGTGCGCCATCAGCCGCAGCTACGTCAGCCGCATCGAGAAGCGGGCCCTGGAGAAGCTGCGCCGGGAGCTGGAGGGGCCGCCGGACCCGGAGGACGGGGAGACATGACGGGGCGCGGCCGGGCATACTGTAACGTGAGGTGATCGGGGTATGAGCAAGGGAAATTGGAAGGCCTATGGGCTTTGGATCGCCCTGGCGGAGGCGGTGGGGGCCCTGTCCGGCTGGGTGAGCCGGGCGGGGTTCGGGCTCTACCGGGAGGGCCTGCTGGTCAAGCCGCCGCTGTCGCCGCCGGGGGCGGTGTTCCCGGTGGTGTGGGTGGCCCTCTACGCCCTCGTGGGGACCGGGGCGGCGCGGGTGGCCCTGTCGCCCGCCTCCCGGGCGCGGAGCCGGGCCCTGGGGGTGTTCGCCCTCCAGCTGGCCTTCAACTTCTTCTGGAGCGTGCTCTTCTTCCGCTGGCAGAACTACGGCCTGGCGCTGGGGTGGATCGCGGCGCTGTGGGGGCTGATCTTGTGGATGATCCAGGCCTTTGCCCAGGTGGAGGAGCCCGCCGCCCAGCTCCAGCTGCCCTATCTCATCTGGGTGACCTTTGCCGCCTATCTGAACTTCGGCGTCTGGCGGCTCAACGGCTGACCGCGCGAAAAAGGCCCCGGAGCGGCGCTCCGGGGCCTTTTCTTTCGCACGGCTCAGATGTGGGCCTCGATCATCTGGCAGAAGCGCTCCTTGGGCTGGACGCCCACCAGGCGGTCCACCTCGTTGCCCTGGTGGAAGAGAATGAGGGTGGGGATGCTCATCACCCCGTAGCGGACGGCCAGCTCCTGCTCCTCGTCCACATCCACCTTGCCCACCGTCACCTTGCCGTCGTACTGGGCGGCCAGCTCCTCGACGACGGGGGCCAGCATCTTGCACGGCCCGCACCAGTCGGCCCAGAAGTCCACCAGCACGGGTTTCCCGCTCTCCACCACCTTGAAAAAGCTCTCCTGATCGAAATGCAGTACCGCCATAGGGCTTTCCTCCTTTTTTACTCCTTGTTGTTTTCCGCTGTCTTCCGCTGTCCGTCCAGCCACCGCTTGGCGCTGTGGGCCGCCTTCTGGCCCTCGCCCACCGCCTTGGCGATCTGGAGGGGCGGCCCGGCGCAGTCCCCGCAGGCGAAGACCCCCGGCAGGCTGGTGGACAGGTCCCCGGCCACCTTCACATACCCTCCGGCCAGCTCCAGGCCGGGGAACAGGGCGGTGGGGGCCACCGTCTCCCGGAGGAGGAACACCCCCGCGCAGGGGAAGACCCCGTCCTCCCACGCCAGGGCGGTCACCCGGTCCTCTCCCAGTATTTCCAGGCGCTCGGCCTTTTTATAAGGGATGGCGGGGGAGAGGTCCGCCGGCCTTTCCGGGGCGAAGAAGGTGACGTGGCAGCCCATCTGGTCCAACAGCGCCGCGTCCTGGGCGGCGTCCGGGGCCAGGCCCACCACTGCCACCTCCCGGCCCCGGTAGAGCATCCCGTCGCACACCGCGCAGCAGCTCACTCCCCGGCCCAGGAGGCGCTCCTCCCCGGGATAGGGCCGCCCCCGGGCCACTCCGGTGGCCAGGATGAAGCTCTCGCCCTGGTAGACATGGCCGCCCACGGTGAGGGCGAAGACGCCGCCGCAGGCCATGGCGGCGATGGCTCGGCCTGTGACCATCTGGACGCCGCGCTCCGCCGCGTGGCGCTGAAAGGCGTCCAGCAGCTCCCCGCCGGTGAGGCCGGGCAGGCCCAGGTAGTTGTCCACCCGCTCCGCCCGCCCCAGGGGGTTCTGGCTGTGGGGGTTGCCGATGAGCAGGGCAGACAGCCCCAGCGCCCCGCACTGGACCGCCGCCGACAGCCCCGCCGGCCCGCCGCCCAGGATGAGACAGTCATAGACCATACCCACGCCCCCTTTCCGTTTCACAATAATATGCTTTCCCAACTTTGTCAAGAGAATTGACAAAGGGGAAAAACTGTGGTAAAATCTCTGGCGTTGCAAAGGCATAGAGGGGGAGGAGTACCTCCCGAGGCCGGTCAAAGAGAGGAAACGGTTGGTGCGAGTTTCCCCGGCGCGGGTTGGGAAGGTGGCCCCGGAGCCGCGGCGCTGAACCTCT
>CANQMK010000055.1 GCA_947624895.1 uncultured Oscillospiraceae bacterium
TCCACCGGCGCGGGGAAGACCACCATCACCAACCTCATCAACCGCTTCTACGAGATCGAGGCGGGGCGGATCACCTATGACGGCATCGACGTGCGGGACATCGCCAAGGACGACCTGCGGGCCTCCCTGGGGATGGTCTTGCAGGACACCCACCTGTTCACCGGCACGGTGATGGAGAACATCCGCTACGGTCGCCTGGACGCCACCGACGAGGAGTGCATCCAGGCCGCCAAGACCGCCAACGCCCACTCCTTCATCCGCCGCCTGCCCCAGGGCTATCAGACCATGGTCACCGGGGACGGGGCCAACCTCTCCCAGGGCCAGCGGCAGCTGTTGGCCATCGCCCGGTGCGCCGTGGCCGACCCCCCGGTGATGATTTTGGACGAGGCCACCTCCTCCATCGACACCCGCACGGAGAAGCACATCGAGGCGGGGATGGACGCCCTCATGGAGGGGCGGACCGTCTTCGTCATCGCCCACCGGCTGTCCACCGTGCGCAACTCCAACTGCATCGTGGTGCTGGAGCAGGGGCGCATTCAGGAGAAGGGCGACCACGACGACCTTCTGGCCCAAAAGGGCCGGTACTACCAGCTCTACACGGGCCAGTTCCAGCTCAGCTGAGGGCGGGTCCGCCCGGAGTTCCACGCCACATCGCGCCCAGACCGGGAGCGGCCCCCAGCCGCCCCCGGTTTTTCTTTACAAACGGTATTGAAGGGGGTATAATATACCCGCTGTATTTTTGAAACGGCAGAACGGAGGACGGGATATGAACGAGGCGTTGGCCAGAAACCTGGCGCTGCTGCGGCGGGAGAAGGGGCTGTCCCAGCGGGGGGCGGCCAAGGACCTGGGTATCTCCCAGGCCCTTTTGAGCCACTACGAAAAGGGGGCCCGGGAGCCGGGGCTGGCCTTCGTGGCCCGGGCGTGCCGGTACTACGGCGTGTCGGCGGACTTCCTGCTGGGGCTGTCCCTGTCCCGGGACGGCACCACCATCCTGGACGGGGAGAGCCTGCCCGACGCATCCCAGGAGCGGGCCGCCCTGCGGGGCAGCGTGATGGCGCTGCTGAACAAGAAGCTGGTGGTCAACGCGGCGGGACTGCTCTTTGACCTGCTGGGGGAGCTGGGGAGCAAGGAGGCGGTCCAGGCCGCCGGGGAGTACCTGGGCGGGGCGGTGTATCAGCTCTTCCGGCGGCTCCACCGGGCGGCGGGAGAGAGCGAGGACTTCTTCGACGTGCCCGCCCGGTACTTTGACCTGGACGTGGCGGGGGCGGACATGACCCTCTCCCGGTGCGACTTTCAGGACGCCCTGGATGCCGCCGTCCGGGCCAAAAAGACCTTCCCTGACCTGTCCCACGACACCCTGGCCCAGACCTATCCGGGGGTCTACCAGTCGTTGCTCCAGGTGGTCCACACCGCCGGGCGGCGGGTGAACAACGAGTTGGACCTCCGGGCGCGCATGGCGGAGGAGGACGCCCGGGGGTGACGCGGGGGCTTCGGGCCCCCTTTGGGAACTACCCCGGAGGGGGTCTGTGGAAGGGGGCTCGCCCTCTCAGTTGGCTTCCTCAAAAGGGGTCTGTGGAAGTAGGCTCGCCCTCTCAGTCAGCCTGCGGCTGACAGCTCCCCCAGAGGGGGAGCCGAGGGGGTGGTGCGGCGCTGCACCTTGTCTGTACTACGCCGTGCGGACGCAACTACTTCTCGCCTCCCCCTTTGGGGGAGGTGGCGCCGCGTGAGCGGCGACGGAGAGGGCGTCCCGCAGAGGGGGTCTGTGGAAGTAGGTTCGCCCTCTCAGTCAGCCTGCGGCTGACAGCTCCCCCAGAGGGGGAGCCGAGGGGTAGTGCGGCGCGGCGCTTTGGCTGGACGAGACCGCGCCGGGAGGCGCGCCCTTTGCCCGGGGCGAGCAAACAACTACCCCCGTGACCTTGCCAAAGGAGGAATTCCTATGACCGACCAGACGAAAATTCGAAACTTCTCTATCATCGCCCACATCGACCACGGCAAGTCCACCCTGTCCGACCGGCTCATCGAGGCCTGCGACGCGGTGGAACAGCGGGAGATGGAGGCCCAGCTGCTGGACAACATGGACCTGGAGCGGGAGCGGGGCATCACCATCAAGGCCCGGGCGGTGCGGCTCAACTACAAGGCCGCCGACGGGGAGGTCTACACCCTCAACCTCATCGACACCCCGGGGCACGTGGACTTCAACTACGAGGTCTCCCGGTCCCTGGCCGCCTGCGAGGGGGCGGTGCTGGTGGTGGACGCCGCCCAGGGCATCGAGGCCCAGACCCTGGCCAACACGTACCTGGCCATGGAACACGACCTGGAGATCCGCCCGGTGCTCAACAAGATCGACCTCCCCGCCGCTGACCCGGCCCGGGTGAAAAACGAGATCGAGGACGTGATCGGCCTGCCCGCCCAGGACGCGCCGGAGATCTCCGCGAAAATGGGGATCAACATCCCCGCCGTGCTGGAGGATATCGTGCGCAACATTCCCGCCCCCCAGGGGGACCCCAAGGCGCCGCTGAAGGCCCTGATCTTCGACAGCCAGTACGACCCCTACCGGGGGGTCATCGTCTACTTCCGGGTGATGGAGGGGACCATCCGCACCGGCCTGGGGGTCAAGCTGATGGCCTCCGGCGCGACCTATGAGGTGCTGGAGTGCGGCCACCTCCTGCCCCTGGGCATGGAGCCCTGCGACCAGTTGACCGCCGGGGAGGTGGGCTACTTCACCGCCTCCATCAAGACGGTGAGCGACACCCGGGTGGGGGACACCATCACCGAGCGGGACCGCCCCGCCGACCAGGCCCTGCCCGGCTACCGCCCCGCCCAGGCCATGGTCTACTGCGGGGTGTACACCGAGGACGGCTCCAAGTACCCCGACCTGCGGGACGCCCTGGAGAAGCTGCGCCTCAACGACGCCTCCCTCTCCTTTGAGCCCGAGTCCTCCGCCGCCCTGGGCTTTGGCTTTCGCTGCGGCTTTCTGGGGATGCTCCACATGGAGATCATCCAGGAGCGGCTGGAGCGGGAGTTCGACCTGGACCTGGTGACCACCCTGCCCAGCGTCATCTACCGCATCACCAAGACCGACGGCACGGTGGTGATGGTGGACAACCCCCACAACTACCCCGACCCCGGCACCATCACCCTGGCCGAGGAGCCCTACGCCAAGGTCTCCATCATCACCCCGCCGGACTACGTGGGCAACATCATGCCCATGTGCCAGGAGCGCCGGGGGGAGTTCAAGGATATGCAGTATCTGGACACCAATCTGGTGGAGCTCCACTACTCCATGCCCCTGGGGGAGATCATCTACGACTTTTTCGACGCCCTCAAGGCCAAGACCCGGGGCTACGCCAGCCTGGACTACGAGCTGGAGTGCTACAAGCCCAGCGAGCTGGTGAAGGTGGACCTGCTCCTCAACGGCGACCAGGTGGACGCGCTGAGCTTCATCGCCCACAAGGACAAGGCCTACCCCCGGGCCCGGCGGATGTGCGAAAAGCTCCGGGAGAACATCCCCCGCCAGCTCTTCGAGGTGCCCGTCCAGGCCGCCATCGGCGGCAAGATCATCGCCCGGGAGACGGTGCGGGCCATGCGCAAGGACGTGCTGGCCAAGTGCTACGGCGGCGACATCACCCGGAAGAAGAAGCTGCTGGAAAAGCAGAAGGAGGGCAAGAAGAAAATGCGCACCCTGGGCACCGTCCAGCTCCCCACCGAGGCCTTCATGGCGGTGCTGAAGCTGGACGAGGAGTGAGCGGGGGACTTGCGCCGGGGTGAAAAAGAGTGGTATAATAAAACACTAAAAAACTGAGGACAAGGACGGATGCCCTTTGGCGAAGAAGAAGGTTACGGACGAGGCGCCCAAGCACCGGGACAACCCCAACGTGATGGGCCTGCGCCGGGAGGTGCTGGAACAGCCCATCACCCAGACGCTGGAGCTGAACTATATGCCCTACGCCATGAGCGTCATCGTCTCCCGGGCCATCCCGGAGATCGACGGGTTCAAGCCCAGCCACCGCAAGCTCCTCTACACCATGTATAAGATGGGCCTGCTCACCGGGGCCCGGACCAAGTCGGCCAACATCGTGGGCCAGACCATGAAGCTCAACCCCCACGGGGACGCGGCCATCTACGACACCATGGTCCGCCTCTCCCGGGGCTACGGCGCCCTGCTCCACCCCCTGGTGGACTCCAAGGGCAACTTCGGCAAGGTCTACTCCCGGGACATGGCCTGGGCCGCCAGCCGGTACACCGAGGCCAAGCTGGACGGCATCGCCGCCGAGTTCTTCCGGGACATCGACCAGGACGCGGTGGACTTCCAGGACAACTACGACGGCACCCTGAAGGAGCCCGCCTTGCTGCCCACCACCTTCCCCAACATCCTGGTCTCCGCCAACCAGGGCATCGCCGTGGGCATGGCCTCCAACCTGTGCGGGTTTAATCTGGGGGAGGTGTGCGACGCCGCCATCGCCCGGCTGAAGGACCCCCAGGCGGACCTGCTGTCCATCCTCAAGGCCCCCGACTTCTCCACCGGCGGCCAGCTCCTCTACGACGGGGCGGAGATGGCCGCCATCTACCAGACCGGGCGGGGGTCCTTCAAGGTCCGGGCCAAGTGGCGCTACGTCAAGGAGGGCAACCTCATCGAAATTTACGAGATCCCCTACACCACCACCACCGAGGCGGTCATCGACAAGGTGGCGGAGCTCATCAAGCAGGGCAAGGCGCGGGAGATCGCCGATATGCGGGACGAGACTGACCTGAACGGCCTGAAGCTCACCATCGACCTGAAGCGGGGCACCGACCCGGAAAAGCTGATGCAGAAGCTCTTCCGCTCCACCACCCTCCAGGACTCCTTCCCCTGCAACTTCAACATCCTCATCGCCGGAATGCCCCGGGTGATGGGGGTGGGGGAAATTCTGGAGGAGTGGATCGCCTGGCGGGTGGAGAGCGTCCGGCGGCGGGTCTACTTCACCCTGAAGAAGCGGGAGGAGAAGCTCCACCTGCTGAAGGGCCTGAAGAAAATTTTGCTGGACATCGACCGGGCCATCCAGATCATCCGGGAGACGGAGGAGGACGCGGAGGTCATTCCCAACCTGATGATCGGCTTCGGCATCGACGACGTGCAGGCGGAGTTCGTGGCGGAGATCAAGCTGCGGAACATCAACAAGGAGTATATCTTGAAGCGGGTGGAGGAAACCTCTCTCTTGGAGGAGGAGATCGCCGACCTGAAGGACTTGGTGAACTCCCCTGGCCGGATCAAGGGGGTCATCGCCGACGAACTCCGGGCGGTGAAGAAGAAGTACGCCGTCCCCCGCCGCACCGAGATCCTCTATGAGTTCGAGACCGCCCAGGAGGCGGAGGCCGCCCAGGAGGTGGAGGACTACCCCGTCCACGTCTTCGTCTCCCGGGAGGGGTACTTCAAGAAGATCACCCCCCAGTCCCTGCGGATGTCCGGGGAGCAGAAGTACAAGGAGGGGGACGGGCCCAGCGCCGACTGGGAGACCACCAACCGGGAGGAGCTGCTGGTCTTCACCGACAAACAGCAGTGCTACAAGGCGCGGCTGTCCGACTTCGACGACAGCAAGGCCAGCGTCCTGGGGGACTACCTGCCCACCAAGCTGGGGATGGACCAGGGGGAGAGCGTGGCCTTCGCCTGCCTGGCCCAGGGCTACGCCGCCCACATCCTGTTCTTCTTCCAGAACGGGAAGGCGGCCCGGGTGGAGCTGAGCGCCTACGTCACCCAGACCAAGCGGAAGAAGCTCACGGGGGCCTACTCGGACAAGTCGCCTCTGGTCACCGCCCTGGTGCTGAAGGAGGACGCGGAGGTGGCGGTCCACTCCACCGACGGGCGGTGCCTGGTCTTCCACACCGCCTCCCTGGCCCCCAAGACCACCCGGAGCACCCAGGGGGTGAACGTGCTCACCCTGAAGGGCAAGCACACCTTGGCCGGGGCGGAGTTCTTGCGCGAGAGCAACATCGGCAACGCCGCCCGGTTCCGCGGGCGGACCCTCCCCGCCACCGGCTCGTTGCTGCGGCCGGAGGACAAGAAGATACCCGACCAGCTGACCATGGAGTGAGAGAAGGGAGGCGTGCCCATGGAACATCCAGCGCTGTCGGCCGTGCGCCGCTTTCTCCTCATCACCCTGGGCTCCCTGCTCTTCGCCCTGGCCTTCGCCTGGTGCTTTGACCCCGCCCAGATCGGCTTCGGCGGGGTGACGGGCATCGGGCAGATCGTCAACCGGTACTGCCCCGCCGTCCCCATCGGGGGCGTGGTGGTGGCGCTGAACATCCCGCTGTTCGCCCTGAGCTGGAGACTGCTGGGCAACCGGATGCTGGTGAGCTCCGTCTACGCCACCGTCTGCTCCTCCCTGCTCATCGACGTGCTGGAGCGGACGTTCCGCTTCTCCCCCATGGACAAGGTCCCCGCCTGCGCGGCGGGGGGCGTGCTGGTGGGGGCGGGGCTGGGGCTGGTGATCCTCCAGGGGGCCACCACCGGGGGTACCGACCTGCTGGCCCGGCTGTTGAAGCTGAAGGTGGCGTGGCTCCCCATGGGGAAGCTCCTGCTGTGCATCGACCTGGTGGTGATCCTGGCCGGCGCGCTTGCCTTTGGCAGCGTGGAGAGCGGCATCTACGGTCTGATGGGCCTGTTCCTCTCCACCACCGTCATGGACAAGATGCTCTACGGCCTGGACACCGCCAAGGTGGCCTATATCATCTCCGCCAAGCCGGAGGAGGTGATCGCCGGCATCGTGGAAAAGCTCCAGCGAGGGGTGACCCTGCTGAACGGCAAGGGGGGCTGGTCCGGCCAGGAGCGGGAGGTGCTGTTGTGCGCCTTCAAGCAACGGCAGATCGTGGAGCTGAAGGCGCTGGTGAAGGGGATCGACCCCGGGGCGTTCCTCATCGTCTGCAACGCCCAGGAGGTGCTGGGAGACGGGTTCCGGGCCTATCGGGAGAACGACATCTGAGACGGGGGGTGGCGGAGATGAAGCGAGCGGTGGCGGCGTGCCTCTTGCTGCCCCTGTGCCTCACCTCCTGCGCCGCCCTGCTGGAGCGGGAGTACGACGAGGCGGTGGCGCACGTGGAGGACCAGCCCGCCCTGGGGGGCGCGGCCTACCGGGTGGAGACCTACCCCGCCCTCCGGGCCGCCCTGCTGTCCTACGTGGAGGAGGGGCTGGAGGAGGGCTCCCTGCGCTGTCCCACCACCTACCCCGGCAACCTGAGCGTGGACCTGGAGAAGGCCAGGCGGCAGCTCATGGAGGAGGACCCCCTGGGCAACTACGCCCTGGCCGACGTGACCTTCCGCGTGGCCCGCGTCATCGCCTATTACGAGGTGGAGCTGGGCTTTACATACAAGGCGGACCCCAGAGAGATGGTGGGCCTGCCCAAGCTGGCCTCCCGGGAGGCGCTGGCCCGACTGCTGGCCCAGAGCCTGGAGGACCTGGACACCCAGACCAGGGTCTACCTCACCGCCTACCCCGAGGGGGACGAGCGGTACTTCTCCGACGCCCTGCGCCAGGCCCAGGGCCTGTGCCCCGCCGCCCTGGGGCGGCCCCAGGTGACGGCGGAGCTGTACCCCCAGACCGGCGAGCGCCGGGTGGCGGTGCTGACCCTGGACTACGGGGAGGACCTGGAGGAGCTGGCACGCCGCCAGGAGGCGCTGGAGCAGGCGCTGGACGAGCTGTGGACCGGGCCGGGAGACGACCCCACCCCCCAGGCCCTCTTCGAGGCGGTGAAGGAGCGGTGCCGCCTCTCCGACCAGGGGGGGTCCACCGCCTATGACGCGGTGGTGGACGGCCAGGCCGACCGGGAGGGGCTCACCCTGGCCTACGCCGCCCTGTGCCGCCGGTGGCGGCTGGAGTGCCAGGTGGTGTGGACCGCCCAGGGCTGTTACGCCGTCCTCGCCCCCAGCCCGGGGGAGGCGGAGGCGTATATCGACCTGACCGGGGACCAGTTCGCCCCGCTGCCCCCGCCTGACGGCGGGGACGGGGCGTGAGGAACAGCGGGAGAGGAGACGGAGCGGATGGAGAAGACGGCCAACATCCTGGTGGTGGACGACGAGGCGGAGATCGCCGACCTGGTGGGGATGTACCTCCAGAGCGAGGGCTTCGCCGTGACCAAGTGCCACACCGGGCGGGAGGCGCTGGAGGCCGCCCAGGCCGCCGGGTTCGACCTGGCCATCCTGGACGTGATGCTGCCGGACATCTCCGGCTTCGCCCTGTGCGCCCAGCTCCGGGAGCGGTACGCCTTCCCCATCCTCATGCTCACCGCCCGGACCGGGGACATGGACAAGATCAACGGCCTGACCATCGGGGCGGACGACTATATGACCAAGCCCTTCAACCCCCTGGAGCTGGCCGCCCGGGTGAAGGCCCAACTGCGGCGCTACACCCGCTACAACGGGGGCCTGGCCCCGCCGGAGGAGGAGCTGGAGGTGTCCGGGCTTGTCATCAACCGCTCCGTCCACCGCTGTTGGCTCTTTGAGGAGGAGGTCCTCCTCACCCCCATCGAGTTCGAGATCCTCTGGACCCTCTGCCTCCACCGGGGGCAGGTCATCTCCGCTGAACAGCTCTTTGAGCAGGTGTGGGGGGAGAAATACCTGGAGCGGAACAACACCGTCATGGTGCACATCCGCCGCCTCCGGGAGAAGCTGGGGGACACCCGCCGTCCCCCGGACGACCGCGTCATCAAAACGGTGTGGGGCGTAGGCTACCGCATCGGATGAAAATAATCCGCATATTTTAGAAAGGAGTCGATGCACCATGTTTACCAAGCTCAAGGAGGAACTGAAAAACAGCCCCAAGAAGATCGTCTTCACCGAGGGGCACGACGCCCGCATCCTGGAGGCCGCCGACCGGCTGCTGAAGGAGGGGCTGCTCCAGGTGGTCCTGGTGGGCAACGTGGAGGAGGTCAAGGCCAAGGCCGCCGAGGGCGGGTTTGACATCGCCAGGGCGGAGATCGTGGACCCCGCCACCTACCCGGAGATGGATGAGATGGTTGCCAAGATGGTGGAATTGCGGAAGGGTAAGATGTCCGAGGAGGAGTGCCGCGCGGCGCTGGCCAAGGGCAACTACTTCGGCACCATGCTGGTGAAGATGGGCGTGGCCGACTGCCTGCTGGGCGGCGCCACCTACTCCACCGCCGACACCGTCCGCCCCGCCCTCCAGCTCATCAAGACCAAGCCCGGCGCGCACCTGGTCTCCTCCTGCTTTATCCTGAACCGGGACACCGGGGACGAGGCCCTGAAACGCATCTGCATGGGCGACTGCGCCATCAACCTCTCCTATGAGGACAGCGTGGACAAGGAGGGGAACGTCACCCTCACCGGCGCCCAGAAGCTGGCCGAGGTGGCCATCGAGTGCGCCAAGTGCGCCAAGATCTTCGGCATCGACCCCAAGGTGGCTATGCTCTCCTTCTCCACCAAGGGCTCCGGCAAGGGCGGCACCGTGGCCCTCTCCGCCGAGGCCACCAAGGTGGCCCGGGAGATGGACCCCACCCTGGCCATCGACGGGGAGATGCAGTTCGACGCCGCCGTCTCCCCCACCGTGGGCCAGCTCAAGTTCCCCGGCTCCACCGTGGCCGGCTACGCCAACACCTTCATCTTCCCCCTCATCGAGGCGGGCAACATCGGCTACAAGATCGCCCAGCGCCTGGGCGGCTATGACGCCTACGGCCCCATCCTCCTGGGTCTGAACGCCCCCATCAACGACCTCTCCCGGGGCTGTAACGCCGAGGAGGTCTACTCCATGGCCATCATCACCGCCGCCCTGGCCTGAAGAGCGGTACATACCCGGCAGACAACGCCGCGGCGGGGTGACCCCGCCGCGGCGTTTTACGCCCTACCCCATCTGCGAGCGCGGAAAGCGGCAGATTGTTTTTCGGCAATGGATATGGTATGATTTTTGCTGGTACAGACCGGCAAATCGGGATTTGTGGAGGCACCAAAGAGGCAATGAGTGGAAATGCGAACATGAACACGTTTAGAACAAAAGTGGTACAAGCAATAAGAATATGTAATGAGGAATTAGAGGATAGAAAACAGGGGATACCCGGCGAAAGTACAGAAGATGAATTAGATCATGTTATTTTGCCAGAACTAAACCAACTTTTAGTGATGATTGATGACAAACAATTTCCTCCGAAGGAAGAGAGGTATCTTCATTCTTTTGCACACGCGTTTACTGTATGGGGATGGAATATGCGGAGACCAACAGAACTCTTTGTTTTGCTGACAGAATTGAATAATGAATTCAAAAAAATATGATGTTTTAGGGGTGCAACCATAGATTTTCGTTTGTAGGGCTGATGAAATGGCCCATCATATAACACTGGCATCGGCCTTGCCACCGCCCAGGCCCACGGCGGCGACGTCACCGCCCGCGCCGAAAACGACGGATCGTTTTTCGGCAATGGATATGGTATGATTTTTACTGGTACAGACTGACAAATCGGGAGTTAGAGGTGATATGCTCTATGGAAGCAAGACTTGAATACCGCGGTAATTATATAGAAATCACAAATTTCCACCACTCTGTTGATGACGAAAAAAATGGAAATCCCTATAATTGCTCCTTTGATATTAAAGTGAAATCAGGCGTGTTCTCTGGCATTGCAGATGGCTGTGAATATGATTATAAGGAGTTACA
>CANQMK010000056.1 GCA_947624895.1 uncultured Oscillospiraceae bacterium
GGGACCTGGCGGGGGTGGCCCGGCGGATGTATAACGTCTTTGAGGACGTACTCCCCCCCTGGCAGGCCAGGACGGTGGGGGAGATCAAGGGCCGCCTCATCGCCCACGGGGCGCTGGGGGCCAACCTCTCCGGCACCGGCCCCACCGTCTTCGGCCTCTTTGACGACGAGACTTTGGCCCGGGGGGCCTGGGAGGACCTGCGGGAGAGCTACGCCGACACTTTTTTGTGCCATAATGTATAAAAAGGACCATCCCTGTCCAAGATCAGATATCTGATCGGGAGAGGGATGGTTTTTTATGGAGAAGACGCTGAGGCGGCAGGGACTGCGGCGGTGGGAGCTGGCGCTGCTGCTGGCGGTGGCCGCCGCCGGACTGGTGGGCGCCCGGCTGGGGGCGGAGCAGGACGACCTGGCCGACCAGATGATCCGACTCCACGTGGTGGCCAACTCCGACTCCCCCCGGGACCAGGCGCTGAAGCTGGAGGTGCGGGACGCGGTGCTGGGCCGGTGCGGGGTCTATCTGGCCGGGCTGGACCGGAGAGAGGCCCTGGAGACGCTGGCCGACATCCTGCCCCAGCTGGGGCAGGTGGCGGCGGACGTGGTGGCCCGGGCGGGGTATGACTACCCCGTGCGGGTGAGCCTGGGACAGGAACCCTTCCCCACCCGGGACTACACCGACTTCTCCCTCCCCGCCGGGGAGTATACCGCGCTGCGGGTGGTGCTGGGAGAGGGGGCGGGGCACAACTGGTGGTGCGTGGTCTTCCCGCCCCTGTGCACCGGCTCGGTGACCGAGACCGCCGTCCAGGGGGGACTGACGGCGGACCAGGTGGGGTTGATCACGGAAGGCAATGAGGGCTATGTGATCCGCTTCAGGGCCATGGAGCTGTGGGAGGAGTTCAAGGCGCGGCTGGCCGGGTGAGAGGTCCCTGGCCGCGGGACAAAAGAGCGGGGCCGCCCGATGGTCGGGCGGCCCCGCCTCGCGCTGTTACACGCCAAGGGAGATCCAGAGCTTTTTGTAGAGGTCCCGGGTCTCCTTGGGGAGGACCAGGTACATCTCGCACCGCTCCAGCACCTCCGGGGGGGTCTGGATGATGTCGAAGGTCTCCTGGTCCAGCTCCTCGCCGTAGAGCTCCTCGTAGTAGGCGGGGTAGGCCTCGATGGCCTCCCGGTTGGCGGTGCCGTACCAGATATAGTCCAGGTTGGCCAGGCAGGAGTCGGTGGAGGCCATGAAGTTGATCCAGGCGTGGGCCTCCTCGGGGTGGCGGGCGTTTTTGAGCATACACATGGCGTCCACGAACCAGTTGGAGCCCTCCTTGGGCACCACGAAGGCCAGGTCCTCGTTGTTCTCCAGCATGGTGAGGTAGTCCCCGGCGTAGTAGGTGGCGATGGCGGCGTTGCCGCCCTCCATGGTCTGGTAGACCTCGTCCATCACCTTGCCCTGGTACACCCCCTGGGCGGCGGCGTCGGCCAGGAGCTGATACGCCTCC
Source organism: uncultured Oscillospiraceae bacterium (assembly GCA_947624895.1). Lineage (GTDB taxonomy): Bacteria > Bacillota > Clostridia > Oscillospirales > Oscillospiraceae > MGBC124762. Next base: position 1,487 of record CANQMK010000056.1, read on the forward strand.
TGGAGTTCGCCCCCGTCGGTGGTGTTCACCGAGTAGCCCAGGTACATCAGGGCGATGCCCAGAGCGTCCCGGGAGTTGTTGATGAGCAGGACCTGCCCGGCGTTGGCCGGGTCGAACATGGCCGACCAGGAGTCGATGGGGCCGTCCACCATGGTGGTGTTGTAGATGATGCCCAGGGTACCCCAGGCGTAGGGGACGGTGTAGCGGTTGTCCGGGTCGTAGGGGAGGTTCTTGAACTGGTCGTCGATGAGGGAGAAGTTAGGGATCTTGCTGTAATCCAGGGGGGCCAGCATATCCTCCTCGATGAGCTGGGAGATCATATAGTCGGAGGGGACGATCACGTCGTAGTCCCCGCCGCCGCTCTTGAGCAGGGAGTAGAGCACCTCGTTGCTCTCGGCGGTCTGGTAGTTCACCCGGATGCCCGTCTCCTCCTCAAACTGGGTGATGAGGTCGGTGTCGATATACTCCCCCCAGGAGCAGACGTTCACCACCGGTTGGGAGCCGGCCACGGAGGCCAGGGCCCACACCGAGCCCACCAGGGCGAACACCGACACCACCGCCACCGCCCGGCGGAACCAGGGCGCCTTGGTGACCTTGGGCGCGGCGGAGTGGGAGCGGACAGGGCGGTACTCCGCCGGGTTCTGGAGGGCGCTTTTGCGCTGGGCCAGCTTCTCCTGGCGGAGCTCCAGCACGTTGGAGAGGATGAGCAGGACCAGCACCACCCCGAACAGGAGGGTGGACACGGCGTTGATCTCCGGGCTGACCCGCTTTTTCGTCATGCCGTAGATGGTCATGGACAGGGTAGAGGTGGCGGAGCCGGCGGTGAAGTAGGAGATGACGAAGTCGTCCACGCTCATGGTGAAGGCGATGAGTGCCCCGGACACCACCCCGGGCTTGATCTCCGGGAGGATGACCCGCCAGAAGGCCTGGAACCAGGTGCAGCCCAGGTCCTGGGCGGCGTCGATGAGGTTTTTGTCCATCTGCCGCAGGCGGGGGCTGACGTTGAGGATGACGTAGGGGATGTCAAAGGCGATGTGGGCCAGAAGGAGGGTGGTGAAGCCCAGGGTGAGCCGGGTGGGGAGGGCCACCGCGCTCTGGATGCTGTTGAACCACCGGGCGAAGGCCCCCCAGCCCTGGAAGACGGCGGCGAAGAGGAGGCACAGGGAGACGCCGGTGACGATATCGGCGTTCACCGTGGGGATATTGCTCACCGACATGAGGGGGGAGCGCCAGCGGCGCTTGAGGCCGAACAGGCCGATGGCGGCGAAGACCCCCGCCACGGTGGAGATGGCCGTGGCCAGAATGGACACCAGGAGGGTGGTGTAGACGCTCTCCATCACCAGCCGGTCCTGGAAGAGCTTGACGTACCAGTCCAGGGAGAAGCCCTGCCACACGGCGCTGGAGTTCCCGGCGTTGAAGGAGAAGATGATGAGCAGGAAGATGGGGGCGTAGAGGAAGAGGAAGACCAGGGCCATGAGCAGGCGGCCCGCGCCGTTGCGCTTGCCCTTCATAGCACCACCGCCTGTTCTTCGCCCTCACCGAAGTGGGTCATCAACGCCATGCACACCACCACGATCACCATCATCACCATGGAGATGGCCGCCCCCAGGTGGGGGTCGTAGGAGCCGCCCAGGAACTGCTGCTCGATCAGGTCGCCCAGCATCATCTGGGTGCCGCCGCCCAGCAGGCGGGAGATGGCGAAGGTGGACACCGAGGGGACGAAGACCATGGTCACCCCGGACAGCACCCCGGGCAGGGAGAGGGGGAACACCACCTTGCGGAATACCGCCAGGCTGTTGGCCCCCAGGTCCCGGGCGGCCTCCATCAGCGAGCCGTCCAGCTTCACCAGCACCGAGTAGATGGGTAGGATCATGAAGGGGAGGTAGTTGTATACCATCCCCAGCACCACCGCCCCCTGGGTGCGGATGAGGGAGAGGTGGTCCACCCCCAGCAGCCGCAGCAGGCCGATGGCCCGGAAAAACTGGTTGAGCAGGCCGTTGTTCTCCAGGATGGACATCCAGGCGTAGGTCCGCAGGAGGAAGTTGATCCACATGGGCAACATGATGAGGGCCATGGAGAGCCGCTGGAACCGGGGGCCCTCCTTGGCCATGGCGTAGGCCACCGGGTAGCCGATGAGCAGGCAGATCAGGGTGGCGATCAGGGCCAGCTCGAAGGAGCGGGTGAAGACGGAGAGATAGTCGCCCATGCTGGCGAAGCTGTCCAGGGTGAAGGACCCGGACTCGGAGGTGAAGGCGTAGACCACCATCAGCACGATGGGGGCCACCACCAGAAGGGCCATCCAGATCACGTAGGGGATGGCGAAGCGGCTCGACTTATTCCTCATCTTCGCCGTCCTCCCCGCCGGGCTCCATGGTGGCGTCGCCGATCTCGTCGTACTCCTCGGAGTAGGAGGAGTAGTCGCCGAACAGGCCGGAGTAGGCGCTCTTGCCCATGACGTGGAAGCCGTCGGGGTCGATCTTGATGCCGATGCGGCTGCCCACGGGGCAGTAGTCGGTGGTCTGTATCAGCCACTTGAAGCCGTAGAAGTCCACGATGGTGTCGTAGTGCACGCCCTTGAAAGTCACCTGGGTGACGGTGCCCTTGAGCTGGCCCTGGTCCTCGGAGACGATGTCCACGTCCTCCGGCCGGATGACCACGTCCACCGGCGCGTCGGGGGGGAAGCCGCCGTCCAGGCACTGGAAGCGGCGGTTGAAGATCTCCACCACGCCGTCGGCGCGCATGACGCCGTCCAGGATGTTGCTCTCGCCGATGAAGTCGGCCACGAAGGCGTTTTTGGGCTCGTTGTAGATGTCCTCGGGGGTGCCGATCTGCTGGATGAGGCCGCCGTCCATCACCACCACCGTGTCGCTCATGGCCAGGGCCTCCTCTTGGTCGTGGGTGACGTAGACGAAGGTGATGCCCAGCTCCTGCTGAATGCGCTTCAACTCGGCCTGCATATCCTTGCGAAGGCGCATATCCAGCGCCCCCAGGGGCTCGTCCAGGAGCAGGACCTTGGGGCGGTTTACCAGGGCCCGGGCGATGGCCACCCGCTGCTGCTGGCCGCCGGAGAGGGCGGAGATGGGCCGCTTCTCAAAGCCCTTGAGGTTGACGATCTCCAGCATCTCCGTGACCCGCTGGCGGACCTCGCCGTCGGGGACCTTGGCGATGCGCAGGCCGAAGGCCACGTTCTCGTAGACGTTCAGGTGAGGGAACAGGGCGTACTTCTGGAAGACGGTGTTCACCTGGCGTTTATAGGGGGGCACGTCGTTGATGCGCTGCCCGTCAAAAAACACGTCCCCGGAGGTGGGGGTCAGAAACCCGCCGATGATCCGCAGGGTGGTGGTCTTGCCGCACCCGCTGGGCCCCAGGAGCGTGAGGAATTCCTTGTCGTTGATGTGCAGGTTCAAGTGGTCGAGAATGATCTCGTCGTCGAATTTTACGACGCAGTCCGATAGACGGATCAACTCTTTGGACATGTATCCTCCCCCATTTCGATAAGGTAAGACGTAGAAAAAGGCGTACCCACCGTGCGGATGGGTACGCCTCGACTAGCCCCTATCATATATGGTATAGTCCGAAAAGTCAACAGGAAAACCGAGATTTTTTCCCTCAGGGGAAAATTTTTGTCCCCGGAAAGTACTCCTCCACAAAATCCACCCGGTCCACCGTCCAGCTCCTGCCGTTCAGGGCCTCCAGAGGGCCGGCGGGGGTGGTGAAGGAGAAGACCAGCTTATAGGACCACAGGGCCTGGATGGCCCGGCCATAGCGGCGGTTGAGCCGCCCGTCGCCGTACTTCCCATCCCCCAGCAGGGGGTGGCCGGCGTGGGCCATCTGGGCCCGGATCTGGTGGGTCCGCCCGGTGACCAGGCGGCACTCCACCAGGGACAGGTCCCCCCGGACGGCCAGGGTGCGGTATTCCGTCACCGCGCTCCGTCCGTCGGGAATGGGGTGGTCGTAGACGGTGACCAGCTTCCGGGCCTCGTCCTTGCGGAGAAAACCCTCCAGCCGCCCCTCCCGGGGGGAGAGGGCTCCCGCCACTACGCAAAGGTAGTATTTCTCGATCTCCCGGTCCCGGATCTTCTGGTTCATCACCCGCAGGGTCTCGGCGTTCTTCGCGGCGATGACGATGCCCCCGGTGTTGCGGTCGATGCGGTTGCACAGGGCCGGGGCGAAGGCGTTCTCCCACCGGGGAGACCACTCCTTTTTCTGGTAGAGGTAGGCCTGGATGTGGGTGATGAGGGTGGAGACGTACTCCCCCTGGTCGGGGTGGCACAGGAGCCCGGGGCGCTTGTTGCACAGGATGAGGTTCTCGTCCTCGTAGACGATGTCCAGCTGGGGGGAGAAGACGGAGAGAAAGGCGTTGTCCTCGGTGGGGGCGTCAAAGAACTCGTCGTTGATGTAAAGCTGGAGCTGGTCCCCCTCCTGAAGTCGATAGTCCCGCTTGGCCCCCTTGCCGCCCACCTTCACCCGCTTGAGGCGGATGTACTTCTGGGCCAATGGGGCGGGGAGGAGGGGCAGGGTCTTGCCCAGCCAGCGGTCCAGCCGCTGTCCGGCGTCGTTTTTTCCGATGGTGTACTCCCGCATAGCCGTTCCCTCCCTGCCTGGGGATCAACCCGCCTTCTTCCAGGCGGTGGGGCTGAAGAGGATGAGCAGGGGGAAGATCTCCAGCCGCCCGAGGAGCATATCCAGCATGAGCACGATCTTGGCCGGGTCGGAGAACACGGAGTAGTTGCTGGCCGGGCCCACCATCCCCAGGCCGGGGCCGATGTTGTTCAGGCAGGCCAGCACGCCGGTGAGGTTGGTCTCCATGGGGAGCCCGTCCAGGGCCAGGATGAGCACGGAGAAGATGACGATGGCGCAGTAGGCGGACATATAGGAGTCCACCCCCTGAATGGTCTCCTCCGGGATGGTGTGGCCCTCCACCCGCACCGGGTTCACGCTCCGGGGGCGAAGGAGCTGGCGGATCTGGGAGCGCAGGGACTTGAACAGGAGGATGAGCCGGGCGGTCTTGATCCCGCCCCCGGTGCTGCCCGCGCAGGCCCCCAGCACCATCAGCACCACCAGGATACTTCGCGAAAGCTGGGGCCAGAGGTCGAAGTTCACCGTGGAGAAGCCGGTGGTGGTCATGATGCTGGAGACGGTGAAGGCGGCGTGGTGAAAGGCGTCCCGGAAGCCGGGGTACTGGGCCATGGTGTTGACGGTGATGATGGCGATGGCGCTGCCCATGATGAGCAGATAGACCCCCAGCTCCTCGCTCTTGAGCACCTGCTTGAACTGGCCGATGAGGAGGAGGAAGTAGATGGAGAAGTTGATGCCGAAAAGGGCCATGAAGACGGTGCAGACGGACTGGAGGTAGGGGGAGTAGCTGGCCATGGAGTCGTTGCGCACCCCGAAGCCGCCGGTCCCGGCGGTGCCGAAGGCGGTGCAGAGGGCGTCGAACAGGGACATCCCACCCGCCAGGAGGAAGAGCACGTCCAGCACGGTGAGGGCCACGTAGATCCCGTAGAGGATGACGGCGGTCTGCCGCAGGCGGGGCACCAGCTTACCCACGCTGGGGCCGGGGCTCTCCGCCCGGAGGATGTGGACGGAGTACCCCCCCTTGCCCATGGGCACCACCGCCAGGAGGAAGACCAGGATGCCCATGCCGCCCAGCCAGTGGGTAAAGGAGCGCCAGAACAGCAGACCCTTGGACATGGACTCCACCTCCGGGAGGATGGAGGCGCCGGTGGTGGTGAAGCCAGAGATGACCTCAAAGAGGGCGTCCACGTAGTGGGGGATCTCCCCGGAGAGGGTGAAGGGCAGCGCCCCCACCACCGAGAGGACCACCCAGCCCAGGGCGGTGATCAAAAAGCCCTCCCGGGCGTAGAAGTGCCGGTCCGCGCGGCGGAAGAGGAGGCACAGGACCAGGCCGGACAGGGCGGCGATGACCATGGTGGCCAGGATCGCCCCCATGGCCCGCTGTTCCCGGTGGAGGGCGGAGACGAAGACGGCGGGGGTGAGGAAGATACACTCCAGCAGCAGCAGGAAGCCCAGGATCCGTCCGATGATCTTTCTGTTCATAGCCCGCCGCCTCTCAGTCCGCGAAGATGGCGTCCAGCTCGGTGATCGCCCGGTCCCCGGTGGTGACCACCACCACGGTGTCCCCGGGGTAGAAGCAGTCGTCCCCCTTGGGGATGACGGTGTTGCCCAGGTGGGTGATGCAGGAGATGAGGACGCCCCCCTTCAGGGGGATGTCCTTCAGGGGCTGGCCGCAGTGGCGGGTGGCGGGTTTGGCCTGGAACTCCAGGGCCTCCACCTTGCCGTCCACGATGGTGTGCAGGGCCAGGACCTCCGCTGAGCCGCTGGCGGTGGACATGGCCCGGACGTAGCGGACGATGTTGGAACAGCACAGGGCCTTGGGGCTGATGATGGAGCCCAGGCCCACCTTGCGGAACAGCTCGGAGTACTCCACCCGGTTGATCTTGGTGATGACCTTGCTCACCCCCACGTGCTGGGCGAACATGGACAGGACCACGTTCTCCTCGTCCATCCCCGTCAGGGTGATGACCGCGTCGAAGTAGGGCAGGCCCTGGGCGTCCAGCACCTCCTGGCGGGAGCCATCCGCCTCGATGACGGTGGCCTTGGGGAAGGTCTCGGCCAGGCGGACGCAGCGGGCGTGGTCCCGCTCGATGATCTGCACGTGGATGCCGCTGTCCAGACAGCGCTGGGTGAGGTAGAAGGCGATGCGGGAGCCGCCGATGATGAGCAGGTTCTTCACCTTGTGCTCCACCAGGCCCAGGTTCCGCACCAGCTGGGCCAGGTCCTGGAGGGCGGCGGTGACGAAGAGGGTGTCCCCCGTCTGGAGGCGGAAGGAGCCGCCGGGGATGTGGATATCCCCGGCCCGGTCCACCGCGCACACCAGCACCTTCACCCGGGCGATCTCGTAGAGCTTGTGGAGGGGGATGCCCGCCAGCCGGGAGCCCTCGCCCACCGGCACGGCCACGATCTCCACCCGGCCCTTGGCGAAGGACTCCCGCTTGAGGACGGAGGGGAACTGGAGGAGCTGATAGGCCTCGTAGGCCGCCGACTGCTCCGGGTTCACCGTCAGGGAGAGGCCCAGCTCCTCCCGCATGGCCACCAGCTGATCGGAGTACTCCGGGTTGCGGATGCGGGCGATGGTGTGGCCGCACCCCAGCTTTTTGGCGGTGAGGCAGGTGAGCAGGTTCAGCTCGTCCCGGCTGGTGGCGGCGATGAGCAGGTCCGCCTTCTCCACATGGGCCTCCCGGAGGGTGGCCATGGAGGCGCCGTTGCCCGCCACCGCCATCACGTCCAGGGCCTCGGCGCTCTCGCTGAGGACCTGGAGGTTGGAGTCGATGATGGTCACGTCGTGCCCTTCGCTGGAGAGTTGGGCGGCCAGGGCCGCGCCCACCTTGCCGTCGCCCACGATGATGATGTTCATGGATCCTCTGTCTCCCTCAAGAAAAGTCTCTCTCTTTGCCGCGGCGGAGCGCCCGCCGTCGGCCCACAGAAGCGGATGATACATTATACCACTTTTTGGGGGACACGCAAGGGCAAAACCCGACTTTTTGACCGAAAAAACAAAAAAGAGCAGGTCCTTCCTCGGTCAGGCCTCCTCGTCCGTCTTCTCCTCGAAGTCCGGGCAGTCCTCGTCCATCGCCTTGTCCGGGATCCACCTGGGGTACACCTCGCAGGTGAACCTCCCGTGCCACTTCCGGCACTCCTTGCATCTGCCTGTGTTGCTCCCCGGGATAAAGTTGTCCACTAAGTCGTTCGATACCATCTTCCGTGACCTTCCTCATGTAAATAACGGGTCGCCAAAACCAGCTGCGCCTGGCACTGGCAAAGACGTTTTCCAATCCTTGACATGCCTCGCGTCTTGGGGTATATTATTTTCAGAGAAGCCTTTCGGCGGAACGTCTTGGACGTTGAGCACGGGGTCGGTGCGGATGTGCCGACATCGGGTGCCGTATCTTGATGGCTTCTCTTTTTTGTATCTGAAGCGAGCCGGTGACCGTGTAGAACTTCTCCCGCGGCCCCTCCTCGGTCAGGCTTCCCCGTCCGTCTCCTCTGGCCACGGCCCGTTGGCCTCTCTGATCTCTACCGCCTTCTCGAAGCAAACCTGTGGCGTCGGGTCCTCCGTCAGGCTCCTGCACCATGCGAAGAACTCCTGGGCGTTTTCCTCCGTCCCCAGCGTCAGAACTATGGCTGCGGCGTCTTCCTTCGTCCCCTTGATACTGCCCGTCAGTCTCCCTACTAAGCGCGCCGAATTGTCCGTTATTTCCATAATCGACTTCCTCCATGGCTCTATTTTACAGGATACCGCTCCCGCGATCTCCCTGGCCTTGTCCAGCAGTTCGTCTTCCGTCGCGCCCTTGTGGCTCAAAATGTAGCCGCACATATCCATCATGTTTGGCTCGGTCTGCAAGGTCATGAAAATGGCCGCTCCCTTTCCGTGCTCACGCCGTGGGCTTCCATCGCGTCGATCAAGAACTGCTGTACTTCTGTCACCGCTATGTCTGTTTCCCTCCTCATCATGCCCGATCCCATAGACGGCGAGGCGCCCTTGACTTTCCGCGCCGCGCTGGCTATACTATCGCTTGTCGGCGCGTCTGAACCGTGGGCCCCTTTGAGGCGTGACCCCGTTGTCTCGCCCGCGCCGCCCGGCGTCTCCGCCTCCAGGGCGGGGGCGCCGTTTTTGATCCGCCCCGATATAGCTTGCTCTCATCATACCACGCCGCCCTGGTTTCGACAAGTCCTCCCGGCGGGCGGGGTCGCTGGGGGCGATTTTTAGACAGAAGGGGAGGGCGGGGAAAAGAGAGTGTTGCGGAATTGAAAAAAGTGGTGTATAATACTTGAAGTCTTGACCCGCCTGGTTGCGGAGCAAGGCCGCACTAGTCGGGGAGTTAGCGGTGCCCTGTACCTGCAACCCGCTACAGCAGGGATGAATCCCGGCCCCCGGACCTCGGTTGTGTCGTCTGACCCTCATAAGCAGCGATGATGGATCGGTCCCACGCAAGGCGGACTCGTGAACCGTGTCAGGTGGGGAACCAAGCAGCACTAAGCGAACCACCGCTTGTGCCGTGGGGACGCCGGGCCTGAGCCGGCTGTGGGGGTAACGGG
>CANQMK010000057.1 GCA_947624895.1 uncultured Oscillospiraceae bacterium
TTCTCGGCGTAGTCGTGGAACAGGTGCTTGGCGGTCTCGGTCTCCAGCAGGAAGTCTTTGTCCATAAAGGGTTTCATAAGGGGTTGCTCCTTTCCTTAAATTGTCTACTGAAACCCGGGGCGGTCACGCCCCGGCCCTGCGGGCGTTTTTACAGCGGTCCTCCATCCGCTCCGGGGGGAGGTGGTCCCGCAGGAGGTCCCACACCACCTCCGGCCCGCCGGCGTCGGCGTGGGGCAGGAGGTGGGCCTGGTTCTCCCCCACGTAGAGGTACACCGCCAGAGGCGCGCGGTAGGCCATGACCACGTCCCCCCAGCCGTAGCGCAGGGGCTCCGGCCCGCCCTCCACCACGATCCCGTCCTCCGACAGGGTGACGGTGGCGATGGGCTTGGGGCCGTCCTTCAGGCCCAGGCGCTGGGTCTGGCCGGCCAGGAAGCGGCGGATGCTGCCGAAGAAGGCCAGGGGCAGTCCCAGCCCCACCACCACCAGCACCAGCCCCAGGACGGCGGCCCCCCGCTGACGGGCCTGGAAGGCGAAACACACCGCCCCGGCGGCGCACAGAATCCCGGCGAAGAGCGCCGGACGCCGCCAGGCGTGGGTCCGGCCCAGCACGTCGAACAGGTAGAACTCCCGGAAGCCCTGGGCGGTGAGGTGGGTCTGGAGGGTGAGCGGGGCGCGGGCCATGGCGGGCCTCCTTCCGATGGCATATTTTTACCCTAACATTATTATATTTTGGAGACAAAAGCGCAAGGGCCTCCGGCATTTTTTGGTGAAATGCACAAAAATCCAGGGCAAAATTTAGCTGGTATACTAGTAGACGGGAAGGGGGCGGGCCTGGTAAAATAAGGTCGTGTAAAAGGCCGGGAGGAGCCCGGCCCGGGGAGACCCCCCAATATCATCAAGGAGGAATGAACATGAAGAAGCGTATTCTCGCCCTGCTGTTGGCCCTGGTCATGGTCCTGGCCCTGGCCGCCTGCTCCGGCGGCGGACAGCCTGCCGCCGGGGACAACAGCGAACAGCCCCCCGCGGACGCCACCCAGACTCCCGCGGACAACACCCCGTCCAGCGCGGGCGGCGCCGTGACCCTGGTCTACGCCGAGCTCAACCCCCTGGACACCATCGTGGGCCAGCTGGCCCAGGACTTTAAGGACAAGGTGGAGGAGCTCTCCGGCGGCCAGGTGACCATTGACCTCCAGGCCAACGGCGTTCTGGGCAACGAGGCCCAGATCCTGGACGGCATCCTGGGCGGCGGCACCTCCGTGGACATCGCCCGCATCTCCGCCTTCGCTCTGAGCAGCTACGGCTGCACCAAGGCCACCCTGCTGAGCCTGCCCTACACCTTCGTCTCCCGGGATCACTTCTGGGCCTTCGCCAACAGCGACCTGGCCAAGGAGTTCCTCAACGAGCCCCAGGAGATCGGCCTGCCCCTGCGGGGCCTGTGCTACGGCGAGGAGGGCTTCCGTCACTTCTTCTTCAAGACCCCGGTGAACGGCATCGACGACCTGAAGGGTCTGAAGATCCGCGTCTCTGAGGACCCTGTGATGACCGGCCTGGTCAACGGCCTGGGCGCCAGCCCCACGGTGGTCAACTTCAATGAGCTGTACTCCGGCCTCCAGACCGGCGTGTGCGACGGCGCGGAGCAGCCCATCGCCAACTACAAGTCCAACGCCTTCCAGGAAGTGGCCCCCAACCTCCTGCTGGACGGCCACACCCTGGGCGCCGTGCAGCTGGTCATCACCGACAACGCCTGGAACAAGCTCTCCGAGGAGCAGCAGGGCTGGGTGATGGAGGCCGCCGCTTACGCCTCCAACAAGAACGCTGAGAACTCTCAGGCCGCCGAGGACGAGGTCCTCCAGGAGCTCATCGACGAGGGCATCAACGTGGTGGACGTGCCCGACAAGAGCGTCTGGGCCGACGCCTGCGCCGACGTGGTCACCGCCAACCTCAACGGCAACGACGACCTGTATCAGCAGATCCTGGACATGGCCCCCTGAGCGCCTGATCCAAAACTGAACCCAGACCTCCGCGACGGGAGCGCAGGACACCTCCTGTGCTCCCGCCGCTCATTTTCAAAAGGAAAGGAGCGCGCGATCTCCTATGCCAAAAGTGTTTGTCGCACTGGATAAGATACGCCCGGTCTACGACGTGGCGTACAAGGTGATCCTGTTTATCTGCAAGGTGCTTCTGATCATCGACATCCTGGTCACCTCCTTCGCGGTGCTGGGGCGGTACGTCCCCTTCATCCCCGACCCCGCCTGGACTGAGCAGGTGGTGCTCACCTGCATGGTCTACATGGCGGTGCTCTCCGCCACCCTGGCCATCCGCAACGGCGCCCACATCCGCATGACCGCCCTGGACCGCTACCTGCCCAAGACCCTGCTGAAGGTCCTGGACGTGCTGGCGGACTTGGCGGTGCTGGTGCTGGGGGCGCTGTTCCTCTACTACGGCTGGAAGATGTGCCAGTCGCCCCTGGCCAAGTTCGGCAAGTACGAGTCCATGCCCTGGCTGAGCCGGTTCTGGATGTACTTCCCCATCCCGGTGGCCGGCGTGGGCATGATGATCTTCGAGCTGGAGTCCATCTACAACCACATCAAGGCGTTCTTTGTGCCGGTGGAAAAGGAGGGTGAGACGGTATGAACCCGGAAACCTTAGGTATTATCGTGCTCCTGGGGAGCTTTCTCGTGATGATCCTGCTGCGCTTCCCCATCGCCTACGCGGTGGGCCTGTCCTCCGTCCTCTGCCTGGTGACCCTGGGGCAGGACCTGACCACCCTGGCCCAGCAGATGGTCCGGGGCGTGTGGAGTTACAGCCTGATGGCGGTGCCCTTCTTCATCACCATGGGCGTGCTCATGGGCAAGGGGGGCATCTCCGACAAGCTCATCGCCCTGGCCAACTCCCTGGTGGGCTGGATGCGGGGCGGCCTGGCCATGGTGAACATCGTGGCCTCCTATTTCTTCGGCGGCATCTCCGGCTCCGCCTCCGCGGACACCGCCTCCCTGGGCTCCCTGCTCATCCCCATGATGGTGGACCAGGGCTATGACGCCGACTTCTCCACCGCCGTCACCATCACCTCCTCCTGCGAGGGACTGCTGGTGCCCCCCAGCCACAACATGGTCATCTACGCCACCACCGCCGGGGGCATCTCCGTGGGCGCCCTCTTCCTGGCGGGCTACCTCCCCGCCGCGGTGCTGGCGGTGGCGCTGATGGTGGGGTCCTACATCATCTCCGTCAAGCGCAACTACCCCAAGGGGGAGCGGTTCAGCCTGGTGAACTTCTTCAAGCAGCTGCTCACCTCCTTCTGGGCCCTGGCCGCCATCATCATCGTGGTGGTGGGCGTGGTCGGCGGCGTGTTCACCGCCACCGAGTCCGCCGCCATCGCGGTGATCTACTCCCTGATCGTGTCGGTGTTCATCTATAAGGGCGTGAACTGGAAGGGCGTGTGGGACGCCTTTGGCGAGTGCGTCAACACCCTGGCCATCGTGCTCATCCTCATCGCCACCTCCTCCGCCTTCGGCTACTGCCTGACCCTGCTCCACGTGCCCAGCCTGGCGGCCAACGCCATCGTGGGCATCACCGACAACCGGGTCATCCTCATCCTCCTGCTCAACCTCATCCTGCTGGTGCTGGGCTGCATCATGGACATGGCCCCCATCATCCTCATCGCCACCCCCATCCTCCTGCCCATCGCCACCGGCGTGTGCGGACTGGACCCCATCCAGTTCGGCATCATGGTGGTGCTCAACTGCGGCATCGGCCTGCTCACCCCGCCGGTGGGCGCGGTGCTGTTCATCGGCTCCGCCGTGGGCAAGACGCCCATGGAGAAGGTGGTCAAGGCCACCCTGCCCTTCTACCTGTGCATGATCGTCGCCCTGCTGCTGGTGAGCTATGTCCCCCAGATCAGCACCTTCATCCCCAGCATCGTGGGCAAGGAGCCCTACATCCCCACCGCCATCCCCGTGTGGGCGGCTATGCCGTGATCGGGGGGAAAGGAGCGCTCCTATGCCCATGAATATGACCTGGCGCTGGTACGGCGTGGGCAACGACGCCATCCAGCTCTCTGACATCCGGCAGATCCCCGGGGTGGAGGGGATCGTCTGGGCCCTCCACGACAAGCTGCCCGGCCAGGTGTGGGAGACCGCCGAGATCCAGACGGTGGCCGACCAGATCCGGCCCTACGGCTTCCACATGGACGTGGTGGAGAGCGTCAACGTCTCCGACGATATCAAGACCGCCGGGCCCCTCCGGGACCAGCACATCGACGCCTACATCCAGACCATCCGCAACCTGGCCCCCTTTGGGGTGAAGGTGATCTGCTACAACTTCATGCCGGTGTTCGACTGGACCCGCACCGACCTGTTCCACCCCGTGGGGGACGGCTCCACCGCCCTCTACTACGAGGCGGCCAAGATCCGTCAGGACCCCCGGGAGATGGCGGACTACGTCATGTCCTTCACCGAGAAATACCACATGACCTTCCCCGGCTGGGAGCCGGAGCGGATGGCCAAGCTGGATGAGCTGTTTGAGCGCTACCGCCCGGTGAGCAAGGAGGACCTGTGGGCGAACTTCCGCTACTTCCTGGAGGCGGTCATGCCGGTGTGCCGGGAGACGGGGATCAAGATGGCCGTCCACATGGACGACCCCCCCTGGGATATCTTCGGCCTGCCCCGGCTGCTGGTGGACGAGGCGTCCATCGACCGCTTTTTGAAGATGGTGGACGACCCCCACAACTGCCTGACCCTCTGCTCCGGCAGCCTGAACGCCGACCCCCGGAACAACGTGGCGGATATCGTGCGCAAGCACTGCGACCGCATCGCCTTCGCCCACATCCGCAACGTCAAGCACTTCCCCAACGGCGACTTCTCCGAGGCCAGCCACCGGGACTGCGACGGGGACACCGGCATCCTGGACATCCTCAAGGCGTACCATGACTGCGGCTTCCAGGGCTACATCCGCCCCGACCACGGCCGCCACCTGTGGACCGAGGGGCCCGGCACCGTCCGCCCCGGCTACGGTCTCTACGACCGGGCGCTGGGCGTGATGTATATGCTGGGGGTGTGGGACGCCCTGGACAAATTCGACCGCTGACCCGACCCGCGCGGGCGGCCCGGAGGGGCCGCCCACGCGCCGTCCGGGCCGTTCGCGAAAAAAGGAGGGCGACGCTTTTTGAAGCTCAACGACAAGGGCCTGGCCGACCGCGCCCCCTGGGACGCCGCCGGGATCAGGCTGCCCCGGTTCGACCGCGCCGCCATGCGCGCCAACACCGCCAAGGCCCCCCAGTGGCTCCACTTCGGGGCGGGGAACATCTTCCGGGGCTTCATCGCCCGGCTCCAGCAGGAGCTGTTGGAGCGGGGGCTGGCGGACACGGGCATCGTGGCCGCCGACACCTTTGACTTCGACATCATCGACCAGATCTACGACCCCTTTGACGCCATGACCCTGGTGGTCTCCCTGCGGCCGGACGGGACCATGGACAAGGAGGTGGTGGCCTCGGTGGCCAAGGGCCTGCGGGCGGGCCGGGACTTCCCCGGCGACCTGGCGGAGTTGGAGGCCATCTTCCGCGCCCCCAGCCTCCAGATGGTCTCCTTCACCATCACCGAGAAGGGCTACGCCCTGGCCGACCTCCAGGGGAACTACTTCCCCCAGGTGGCGGCGGACCTGGAGCGGGGGCCGGAGGGGTGCGGCCACGCCATGAGCGTGGTCACCGCCCTGCTCCACGCCCGCTATCAGGCGGGGGGCGCGCCGGTGGCCATGGTGAGCATGGACAACTGTTCCCACAACGGCGAAAAGCTCCGGGGCAGCGTCCTCACCGTGGCCCGGGAGTGGGCCGCCCGAGGGCACGTGGCCGGGGGTTTTGTGGACTGGCTCTCCGACGAGGGGACCGTCTCCTTCCCCTGGACCATGATCGACAAGATCACCCCCCGCCCCGCCCAGGTGGTGGAGGAGGCGCTGACCCAGGCGGGGGTGGAGGACATGGCCCCCGTCGTCACCTCCAAGAAGACCTTCATCGCCCCCTTCGTCAACGCGGAGGTGCCCCAGTACCTGGTGGTGGAGGACCGCTTCCCCAATGGCCGCCCGCCGCTGGAGAAGGCGGGGGTGTACCTGACCGACCGCCAGACGGTGAACGACACCGAGCGCATGAAGGTCACCACCTGCCTCAACCCCCTGCACACCTGCCTGGCCGTCTACGGCTGTCTGCTGGGCTTCCCCACCATCGCCAGCGAGATGGCCGACCCCCAGCTGAAGACGCTGGTGGAGCGGGTGGGCTATGATGAGGGGATGCGGGTGGTGGTGGACCCCAAAATTTTGGACCCCGGGGCCTTTTTGAAGGAGGTGCTGGAACAGCGCCTGCCCAACCCCTTCATCCCCGACGTGCCCCAGCGCATCGCCACCGACACCAGCCAGAAGGTGCCCATCCGCTTTGGGGAGACCATCAAGAGCTACGCCCAGCGGCCCGACCTGGAGGTGACAGACCTGCGCTATATCCCCCTGGCCATTGCCGGGTGGATGCGCTACCTCCTGGGGGTGGACGACCAGGGCCAGCCCATGGAGTGCTCCGCCGACCCCATGCTGGACACCCTCCAGGCCCAGCTGGCCGGGGTGGAGCTGGGCAGGCCGGAGAGCCTGGGGGATAAGCTGGAGCCCATCCTCTCCAACCCCGTCCTCTTTGGCAGTGACCTGGTCGCCCTGGGGCTGGGGGAGCGGATCGTCGGCTACGTCCGGGAGATGCTGGCCGGGCCGGGAGCGGTGCGGGCCACCCTGGTGAAATACCTTTCGTAGAGCCCGACCTTACCCCAGAGAGGAGGAGAGAGGATGTATCTCACCCGGCGGGAGCCGAAAGAGACCGGGCGGGAGTACGCCCTGCGGACGCTGAAGGACAACATCATCCGCCTGGAGCTGCCCCCCGGCGCCATGGTCAGCGAGAACGAGCTGGCCACCCAGATGGGTCTGAGCCGCACCCCGGTGCGGGAGGCGCTGGTGGAGCTGTCCAAGGTGGAGATCGTGGAGATCTACCCCCAGCGGGGGAGCGCCATCGCCCGGATCGACTACGACCTGGTGGAGGAGGCCCGGTTCATGCGCCTGGTGCTGGAGAAGGCGGTGGTGGAGCAGGTGTGCGCCCTGGCCGGGCCGGAGGATATCCTGCGGCTGCGGCGCATTTTGGAGATGTACGCCCGGCAGATCGTGGGCGGGGACTCCGACGGGGGGCTGAACACCGACAACCTCTTCCACCGCACCCTGTTCCAGATCGCCCGGAAGGACCGGGTGTACGGGCTCATCCGCAATATGTCCATCCACTTTGACCGGGTGCGGCGGCTGAGCCTGAGCGCGGGGGCGGACAGCCACGTCATGGAGGACCACGCCGCCATCGTGGACGCCATCGAGGCCGGGGATGCCCCCCGGGCGGCGGCGCTGATGGAGCGGCACCTCACCCGCTACCGCTACGAGGAGAAAATCCTCCGGGAGACCTATCCCGACTACTTCAAGCCACAAGGAGAGACGGCCCATGCCCATTCCTGAAAAGCACCAGCGGTGGGTTCCCCACGAGAGCGCCCTGCCCCAGGACGGGGGCGAGGGGGTCACCCGCCGCATCCTGGCCTACACCGACTGCGTCATGGCGGTGGAGAACACCTTCCAGACTGGGGCGGTGGGCAAGCTCCACAGCCACCCCCACACCCAGCTCACCTACATCGTCTCCGGGGAGTTCCGCTTCACCATCGGCGACGAGACCCGGGTGGTCCGGGCGGGGGACACCCTGCTGAAGGAGGACGGGGTGGAGCACGGGTGCGTGTGCACCCAGGCGGGGGTGCTGGTGGATATCTTCACCCCCATGCGGGAGGACTTTTTGTCCTGAAGAGCGAGGGAAAAGAGGGCCGCCGGAAGCGTCGCTTCCGGCGGCCTTCTTTTATGGGTGCAGAGTGTCCTCCACCAGGCCCCACACGTACCCGGCGTCCACCCCCGAGCAGTCGTACTCCACCACCGTCCCGTCCGGGTGGAGCACCCGGAAGCGGTAGGCCGTGCCCCCGGTGTCCTTTCCGTCGGCCCGGGCCAGGACCACCTCCAGGGACATATCCCGGGCCCGGAAGGTGGGCTGGTAGAAGTCCGCCTGGTATTCCTCCGGCACCGCGTCGCAGATGGGGCCGCCGTAGAGCCGCCAGTCGTAGCTGGCGGGGACGGCCACGTCCACCGGCGTCCGGCTCTGGGCCTCGTCCGCCGGGCCCTCCGGCAGACAGACCGCCACCGCCACGTCGTCATACCCCCGGTGCCACCGGACGGAGAGGCGGCGGTGGTCCCCCTCCTGATAGCTGAGCCGACCGGTGAAGTCCCCGAAGCCCGCCGGGGCCTCCTGGGGCAGATAGGGGGCGAAGGCCGCCTCCGCCCTGGCCTGGGCCAGGGCGTCAAAGGTCTTCTCCTCCCAGGCTGGGATGTGCTGGGCCTGGGCGATGTGGTCCAGGTAGAGCGCCCCGTCCCTCCGGCACAGGTGGTTGACCACCATGGCGTTGAACAGCTGGGCGTCCCCCAGCTTGTTGGCCTCCTCCACACCGGCGCGCGTCCCGCCGGAGCCCACGTTTTCAAACCGCACGCCCACGCCGTGGGCCAGAAACTCGCACGTCACGACCTGTTCGACCGCCCCGTCCCCGTCCCGGTCATAGCTTCGGTACCACGCGGATACGTCGGTGTCCACCACCCTGGTGACATGGGCACCCTGCTGGGCGATGCAGGTGGGCGGAACGTGCCCCGGTGCGGCCAGCAGGGTGAAGGAGTCCTCCCCCTTCTCGCCGTAGATGTTCAGCTGCCACAGGGCCCCGGTCTCGTCATAGAGGGCCGCGCCCCGGATGGTATACCCCGCCCACTCCATCAAAAAGAGGGGGAAGTCCCCGGTGTCCATCTTGAAGTGCTCCGGCTCCGGCTTCCCCTCCGGGCCCCAGAACACCTTCAAAATATCATCCCGCTCCAGCTCCACGTCAAAGGACCCGGGGGACCGGGCGATGGAGGCGTCCACCTCCGCTTGTCCGCTGAGATCGGCGTAGTCCACGCTGAAGATGGCGGGAAACATGAACTTGGCCCCCTCCTCGGGGCCGACGGCGGTGAAGCCCCGGGGGTCCCCGCCGGTCTGGCCGCCGGGGGCGGCGGGACTGGCGGCGGCGGGTGGGTCGGGCGCCGCCGCCACCGGGGCGGAGCCGTGGGGCAGCAGGGCGTATCCGCCCACCCCCACCAGCAGGGCCGCGCAGGCGGCCAGGGCGCCAAGGGTCATGGTCTTCTTCCTCCCTCTGTCTGGCTTCTGCCCCTCCAGCTCCAGGAGCCGCCGGTGGGCGGCGGGGGAGAGGGTCTGCCGGTCCATCCAGTTCCGGTAGGCGTTCATGGGACAAGACCTCCTTCCTCCGGGTCCTCCAGCAGCGCCCGGAGGCGCTGTCGGGCCCGGGACAGCCGGGAGCGCACCGTGCCCGGGGCCTGGGCGGTGAGGCGGGCGATCTCCCGGACGGAGTACCCCTCGTAGTAGTAGAGGTGGAGGGCCGCCCGGTCCGCCGGGGGGAGCCGCCACAGCTCCTCCAGATCCTGCCGCTCCTGGGGCCCCTGGGCGGGCAGGTCCTCCGGGAGGGGGACCACCTGCCGCCACTTCAGCCGCAGGCGGCTCTTGCACCCGTTCACCAGCACCCGGGTGAGCCAGGCCGCCGGGTCGACCAGATTGGCGGGGGCCTTCTCCAGGTACTTCAAAAAGGCGTCCTGCACCGCGTCCTCCGCCTCCTGAGGGTCCCCCAGGATGGCCAGGGCGGCGCGGTAGAGCCTGTTTTCGTTGCCGGTCACCAGCTCCTCCCAGCCGTCCATGGACACGCCCCCTCTCCTCTGCCTTATAGGACGCATGAGGGGGCGGAAAGGTTGCGCCCGGCGGAAAAATTTTCGCCAACGGCGCGGGGCGCAAAAAAAAGACCCTCCAGCCCGGAAACGGGTTGGAGGGTCTGGCGCAGAAGGAGAGATTTGAACTCTCGCGCGGCTCAACACCGCCTACTCCCTTAGCAGGGGAGCCCCTTCGGCCACTTGGGTACTTCTGCGTGCCGATGGTCAAATGCCGTGGGGATGGGGAGAAGGTTGGCGGAGAGGGTGGGATTCGAACCCACGGCTCTTTCGAGTCACCGGTTTTCAAGACCGGCTCCTTAAACCACTCGGACACCTCTCCAAGTAGGCCGCCCACCAGATACGGCTAGTATCATATCATAGCTTCCCCGGAATGTCAAGCCGGGATTTTTCCCCTGGAAAAGCGGCGTGTAGGATTTACAATGATGTGTTACAAAGGAAGGTAAAAGGGTAGCGAATAGGATCGGCCTGTGGTACGGTAAAGT
>CANQMK010000058.1 GCA_947624895.1 uncultured Oscillospiraceae bacterium
GAGATCCTCCGCTCGGTGTGGGGGGAGAAGTATTACGGCGAGCTGAAGATCGTGGATGTGAACATCCGCCGCCTGCGTCTGAAGATCGAGGACGACCCCCAGACCCCCGCCTACATCACCACCGTCTGGGGCTACGGCTACAAATGGGGTTTTTGATGCGCTGCAGGTCCGTCCGTGGGTAGACGGGGTCTGGGGGAGTGAAACTTGTGCTGTGTCGGCAGGGGGACGGGTAAGGTCCTGCTGGACGGCAAGGCATAGAGCGTGTGCTGTGTCGGCAGGGGGACGGAGAAGGCCCTGCTGGACGGCAAGGCATAGAACGCGGGCCGTTTCGGTATGAGGACGGGGTAAGCCCTGTTGGACGAAGGGCGTAACATATGTGTTGTGAGACGAGAGATCGGACGGAGAAAGATCCTGGGAGAGGAGGGGGAGAGGATGGATCCGCAGAAGAAAAACCGGCCGCAGAGCATTCGTCGGCGGTGGATGACCAACTCTCTGGCGGCGGTGTTCTTTATCGTCGTCCTGGGCGTCTCTGCCTTCTCGGTGGCCATGTCCAGCTTCTACTACTCCACCATCGCCTCCGGCCTGGAGGCCCGGGCCAGCATGGCCACCCGCTCCTTCCGCAACTACACCGAGACGGAGTACAACAACCGCGCGGCCAGCTACGCCTCGGAATTTGAGGAGAAGGGGCGGCTGGAGATCCAGTTCCTCAACCGCTATGGCCGCATCCAGTACTCCTCCTATGGCCTCACCGCCGGGACCACCCCCGGCACCCCGGACATCCAGGAGGCCCTGGAGCGGCAGACCCTGACCACCTGGTCGGGCAACGACCCCAGCACCCACGAGCATATCATGTGCTCCGCCTCCCCCATCGTCTACGACGGCACGGTGGTGGGGGTGGTGCGGCTGGTGACCTCCCTGAAGCGGGTGGACCGGCAGATCGTCATCGTCCTGGCCGCCGCCCTGGGCATCGGTATGCTGATGGTCATGGTGGTCTATGTCTCCAATATGTACTTTGTCCGCTCCATCGTGGAGCCGGTGGCGGGGATCACCGACATCGCCCAGCGCATCGCCTCCGGCAGCTACGGCATTCAGATGGAAAAGCGCTCCGCCGACGAGATCGGCGACCTGGTGGACGCCATCAACGATATGTCCATGAAAATCAACCAGTCGGAGAAGGTGAAGAGCGAGTTCATCTCCTCCGTCTCCCATGAGCTGCGCACCCCTCTCACCGCCATCAACGGCTGGGCGGAGACCATGGCCAGCGGCGAGGTGCGGGACCCGGAGGAGATGAAGAAGGGCCTGGGCATCATCGTCTCCGAGGCCCGGCGGCTGACGGGGATGGTGGAGGAACTGCTGGAGTTCTCCCGCATCGAGGACGGCCGCTTCACCCTCTCCATCGAGCCGGTGGACATCAAGGCGGAGCTGGAGGACGCGGTGTACACCTACCGGGAGTTCTTCCGCCGGGAGGGCATCACCCTGACCCACACCGACTGCGAGGAGGAGTTTCCCCCCATCGAGGCCGACCCCCAGCGCCTGCGCCAGGTGTTCTGCAACCTGCTGGACAACGCCGCCAAGCACGGCGGCGCGGGCAAGCGCATCGAGACGGCCATCCACATGGACGAGGAGGAGAACCAGGCGGTCATCACCATCCGGGACTACGGCCCCGGCATCCCGGAGGACGAGCTGCCCCACGTGAAGTACAAATTTTACAAGGGCTCCTCCAAGGCCCGGGGCAGCGGCATCGGTCTGGCCGTGTGCGACGAGATCGTCACCCGCCACGGCGGCACCCTGGAGCTGGCCAACGCCGAGGGCGGCGGGTGTCTTGTGACCATTCGCCTCCCTCTGGAGGGCTGAGGGGCGGAGCTTTCGCGATAAGGAAAAGGACAGCGGGGTCCCCGCTGTCCTTTTCCGCGTGCTCCGCGCCGCTCTGTCTTACGCCGCCTGGGTCCGGCCCCGATCCATCTCGGTGTCCCGGAACAGCAGGGTGATGCACCACAGGGCGGACAGGCCCACCAGCGTGTAGATGATCCGGGCCAGGATGCTGGTGGCGCCGCCGCAGAGGAAGGCCACCGCGTCGAAGCGGAACAGACCAACGCTGCCCCAGTTCAGGCCGCCGATGATGGCCAGAAGCAGGGCGATTTTGTCCAGTATCATACTCGTCTCCTCCTCCGTCTGGTTGGACAGCGATAGCTTGCCCCGTCCGGCGGAAAAAATCCCGGCCAGGGTATTCTATTTTCTTGAAAAATTTGTTATAATTAAAACAGTATGCCAAGGGGGGTGGGGATGTGACAGAGGAGATGGACTGGACCGCCGTTCCGGGCCTGGAAGTGCTGGAGGGAGAGCCCATGTCCCGGCACACCACCTTCCGTATCGGCGGACCCGCCCGGTGGATGCTCCTGCCCCGGAGCGCCGACCAGGCCGCCGCCGTGCTCCGCCTGTGTCGGGAGCGGGGGATCGTCCCCTTCTTCCTGGGCTGTGGGTCCAATCTGCTGGTGGGGGACGGGGGCTACGACGGGGCGATCCTCTCCACCGCCCGGCTGGATGAGATGCGGGTGGAGGGGGAGACGGTCTACGCCGGGGGCGGCGCGCGGCTGTCCCGCCTGGCGGCCCTGGCCGCCGACCAGGGTCTCTCCGGGCTGGAGTTCGCCTCCGGCATCCCGGGGAGTGTGGGCGGCGCGGTGCGGATGAACGCCGGGGCCTACGGCGGGGAGATGTGTCAGGCCCTGGAGCGGGTGGACTGCCTGGACGAGACGGGCGCGCCCCATACGCTGTCCCCGGAGGCGTGTCACTTCGCCTACCGCCACAGCGTCTTTTGCGAAAAAAACTGGCTCATCACCGGGGCCCTCTTCCGCCTGAGGCGGCGGGACTCGGCGGAGATCCGGGCGGAGATGGCGGAGCTGAACCGCCGCCGCCGGGAGAAACAGCCCCTGGAATACCCCAGCGCCGGGTCCACCTTCAAGCGCCCCCCGGGGCGCTTCGCCGCCGCGCTCATCGAGGAGTGCGGGCTGAAGGGCCTGCGGGTGGGCGGCGCCCAGGTCTCGGAAAAGCACAGCGGATTTGTGATCAACCGGGAGGACGCCACCTGCGCCGACGTGCTGGCCCTCATGGAGCAGGTGCGGGAGCGGGTCCTGGAGCGGACCGGGGTCCTGCTGGAGCCCGAGGTGGAAATTCTGAACTAAAAGAGGGGAAGGACTGTGGAATTCATCATCGTCTCCGGCCTGTCCGGTGCGGGAAAGAGCAAGGTGGCCTCCTTTCTGGAGGACATGGGCTTTTACTGCGTAGACAACCTCCCCGCCCCCCTCATCCCGCCCCTGGCCCAGCACTGCATGGCCAACGCCGGGCGGTACGACCGGGTGGCCCTGGTCATCGACATCCGGGGCGGCCAGACCTTTGAGGCCACCTTTGCCGCCCTGGACCAGTTGGAGGCCATGAGCTGTGAATACCAGATCCTCTTTGTGGAGGCGGATACCGAGACCATCATCAAGCGCTACAAGGAGACCCGCCGGGCCCACCCTCTGGCCAAGCGGGACCTGACCCTGCCCCAGGCGGTGGAGGTGGAGCGGGCCGCCCTGGGGGAGATGCGCCGCCGGGCCAAGTATATCCTGGACACCACCGCCCTGAGCACCGCCAAGCTCCGGGGGGAGATCCTCCGGCTCTTCGGCGCGCCGGGTGCCATGCCGGACATGGCCGTGTCTGTGGTCTCCTTCGGGTTCAAATACGGCATCCCCATCGACGCGGACCTGGTGTTCGACGTGCGGTGCCTGCCCAACCCCTACTACATCGCCGAGCTGCGGGATCAAAACGGCCTGGACGAGGGCATTCAGAGCTTCCTGTCCGGCTACCGCCAGTCCGCGGAACTGGTGAAGCGCCTGGAGGACCTGCTGGGCTTCCTCCTGCCCCTCTACGTGGAGGAGGGGAAGACCGCCCTGGTCATCGCCGTGGGCTGTACCGGGGGGCGGCACCGCTCCGTCTACGTCACCCACGCCCTGGCCGAGTCCATCCGCCAGAAGGGCTACCAGGTGAAGGAAAACCACCGGGACATGACCCGGGCGTAAGGGGGTGGAGGCGTGAAGAACCAGACCTCCGGCCCCCGCGTGACGGCACTGGGCGGGGGCAACGGCCTGTCCACCCTCCTCCGGGGCTTGAAGGGCCGGGTGACCGATCTGACCGCCGTGGTCACCGTGGCCGACGACGGCGGCGGCTCCGGGGTCCTGCGCCAGGACCTGAATATGCCGCCCCCAGGGGACATCCGCAACTGTATGCAGGCCCTGGCCAACGTGGAGAGCGTCATGGACGAGCTGCTGGCCTACCGTTTTCCCGAGGGCGCCCTGGCCGGGCAGTCCTTTGGCAACCTCCTCCTGGCCGCCCTCAACGGCATCTCCGACTCCTTCGACCAGGCGGTGGCCCGGATGAGCGAGGTGCTGGCCATCTCCGGGCGGGTACTGCCGGTGACCAACGCCAACGTCCAGCTGGAGGCGGTCTTTGAAAACGGCGCCCGGGTGGTGGGGGAGTCCCGCATCTGCGACTTCAAGAAGACCCAGGACTGCCGCATCCGCCGGGTGCGGCTCCTGCCGGAGCGGCCGCCCGCCCTCCCCGACGCGCTGGAGGCCCTTCGCCGGGCGGACCTGATCGTGCTGGGCCCGGGCAGCCTCTACACCAGCGTGATCCCCAACCTTCTGGTGGACGGGGTGGCCCAGGCCATCGCCCGGTCGGAGGCGCTGAAGATCTACGTCTGCAACATCATGACCCAGGAGGGGGAGACGGAGGGGATGACCGCCGCGGACCACGTGCGGGCCCTGATGGAGCACGGGCTGGCGGGACTGGACGTCTGCCTTTGCAACAGCGCCGCCGTCCCGCCCCACCTGCTGGAGCGCTACCGGGCGGAGGACGCCCGGCCCACGGAGATCGACCATCGGCGCCTGGAGGAACTGGGGGTGGAGACGGTGGAGGCGCCCCTGACCTCCTCCAGCGCCCAGTACGCCCGCCACGACCCTGACCGCCTGGCCCAGGCGGTGCTGGAGCTCTACCGCCAGCGGGCCCACACCAGAGTCTTTTGACCCAAGAGAAGGAGGGGAGGACCCATGACCTTTTCCGCCCGGGTGAAGGAGGAGCTTTGCCGCAAAAGCGTCTCCAAAAAGTGCTGTGCCCTGGCCGAGTGCTATGGGGTACTGCTCTTCTGCAACAACTGGAACCAGCGGGAGGCGCGGATCGTCACCGAGTCAGACGCCTTCGCCCACCGCCTACCCCTGCTGTTCCGCAAGGCGTTCCACATGGACTTCGACCAGCGCCCCCAGCCCGGGGAGACGGGGAAGCGGGTCTTTCTCATCACCCAGCCGGAAAAGCTCCAGACCCTGGACCGGTGCTACGGCTGTGACAGTGCCCGGACGGTGAACCGCACGGTGAATTTCCCGGTGGTGGAGGAGGACTGCTGTAAGCTGTCCTTCTGCCGGGGGGCCTTTCTGGCCGGAGGCGCGGTGACCGACCCGGAGAAGGACTACCACCTGGAGTGGGTCACCGGCCACATCGCCGTGGGCCGCGCCCTCCCCGTCCTTCTGCGGGAGCTGGGCTTCGACGCCAAGCAGGCCACCCGCAAATCCAACTACGTTACCTACGTCAAGCACTCCGACACCCTGGCCGACCTGCTCACCGCCATGGGGGCGGGGGTGAGCGCCATGGAGGTCATCAACACCCGGCTGGAGAAGGAGCTTCGCAACAAAGTCAACCGCCGGGTGAACTGCGATGCCCACAATGTGGACAAGGTGGTCCAGGCCGCCCAGGAGCAGATCACCGCCATAGAGCGGCTGGAGCGGACGGGGGTCCTGTCCACCCTCCCGGACAAGCTCCAGCAGACCGCCCGACTGCGGGTGGAGATGCCGGAGTGTACCCTGGCGGAGCTGGCCCAGAGCTGTGATCCGCCGGTGAGCAAGTCCTGCCTGAACCACCGCCTCCGCAAGCTCCTGGCCCTGGCGGAGGAGCGGGAGAACGCCTGAACACCATCGAAGAAAGAGGGGAGCCCCGTGGGCTTTTGCCATCTCCACGTACATACCGAATACTCCCTGCTGGACGGGGTCTGCCGCATCGACAAGCTGGCGGCCCGGCTCCAGGAGCTGGGCCAGAGCGCCATCGCCATCACCGACCACGGCAATATGTACGGGGTCATCGACTTCTACCGGGCCTGCAAGAAGGCGGGGATCAAGCCCATCATCGGCTGTGAGGTCTATGTGGCCCCCCGCACCCGGTTCGACAAAGACCACGCCCTGGACGGCGAGAGCCGCCACCTGGTGTTGCTGTGCGAAAATGAGAAGGGCTATCAGAACCTCTCCTACATGGTCTCCATGGCCTACGTGGAGGGCTTTTACATCAAGCCCCGCATCGACATGGACCTCCTGCGCGCCCACAGCGAGGGGCTCATCGCCCTGTCCGCCTGTCTGGCCGGGGAGCTGCCCCGCCGCCTCCGGGCGGGGGACTACGAGGGGGCCAAGGCCCACGCCCTGGAGATGGCCGCCCTGTTCGGCCCCGACCACTACTACCTGGAACTCCAGGACCACGGCATCCCAGCCCAGAAGGAGGTGGCGTCGGGACTCCTCCGCATCCACCAGGAGACCGGCCTGCCCCTGGTGGTCACCAACGACGCCCACTACCTGCGCCGGGAGGACGCGGGCACCCAGGACGTGCTGATGTGCGTCCAGATGGGCAAGACGGTGGACGACCCCAACCGCATGAAGTTCGAGACGGAGGAATTCTACCTCAAGAGCGAGGCGGAGATGGCCGCCCTGTTCCCCGACTTCCCCGAGGCGGTGGAGAACACCCAGAAGATCGCCGACCAGTGCCAGGTGGACTTCGAGTTCGGCCACCACCACCTGCCCCAGTTCCAGCTGCCCGAGGGGTACACGGACAGCTGGGATTACTTCCAGGACCTCTGCGCCCAAGGCTTTGCTCGGCGCTATCCCGATGCCCCGGCGGCCTACCGGGAGCGGCTGGACTACGAGATGGGGGTCATCCGGGAGATGGGGTTCGTGGACTACTTCCTCATCGTCTCCGATTTCATCGGCTACGCCAAGGAGCAGGGGATCCCCGTGGGCCCCGGTCGCGGCTCGGCGGCGGGGAGCATCGTCAGCTACTGCCTGCGCATCACGGAAGTGGACCCCATGAAATACGACCTGGTCTTTGAGCGGTTTTTGAACCCGGGCCGGGTGACCATGCCGGATATCGACACCGACTTCTGCATCCGCCGCCGCCAGGAGGTCATCGACTACGTCTCCCGGAAGTACGGCGCGGACCGGGTGAGCCAGATCGTCACCTTCGGCACCCTGAAGGCCCGGGCCGCCATCCGGGACTGCGGCAGGGCGCTGAGCTTTCCCTACGCCGAGGTGGACGTCATCGCCAAGGAGGTGCCCTTCGCCCTGGGCATGACCCTGGAAAACGCCCTAAAACTCTCCAAGCCTCTGCGGGACCGTTACGAGGCCGACCCCCGGACCCGCCAGCTGGTGGACACGGCCATGGCGGTGGAGGGGATGCCCCGGAACACCTCCACCCACGCCGCCGGCGTGGTCATCACGGGGCGACCGGTATACGAATACGTCCCCCTGGCCACCAACGACGGCGTGCCCGTCACCCAGTACACCATGACCACCATCGAGGAGCTGGGCCTTCTCAAGATGGACTTCCTGGGCCTGCGGAACATCACCATCCTGGACGACGCGGTGCGGATGGTCCGCCAGGAGGATCCCGCCTTCTCCCTGGAGGCCATCGACGAGAACGACAAGGAAGTCTACGAGATGCTGGGCCAGGGCAAGACCGCCGGGGTCTTCCAGATGGAGTCCGCGGGGATGACGGGGGTGTGCGTGGGTCTCAAGCCCCAGAACATCGAGGACATCACCGCTATCATCGCCCTCTACCGCCCCGGCCCCATGGACTCCATTCCCCGGTTCATCGCCTGCAAGCAGGACCCCAGCCAGATCCAGTACAAGCACCCTCTCCTGGAGCCCATCCTGAAGGTGACCTACGGCTGTATCGTCTACCAGGAGCAAGTGATCGAGATCTTCCGCAAGCTGGGGGGCTACTCCACCGCCCAGGCCGATATGGTCCGCCGGGCCATCTCCAAGAAGAAACGCGCCCAGATCGAGGCCGAGCGGGAGTTCTTCGTCCACGGCGACCCGGCGCGGAACATCCCCGGCTGCGTGAAAAACGGCATCAGCGCCGAGATCGGCAAGGCCATCTACGACGAGATCGAGGACTTCGCCCAGTACGCTTTCAACAAGGCCCACGCCGTGAGCTACGCCGTGGTGGCCTACCAGACCGCCTGGTTCAAGTACCACTACCCCCGGCAGTATATGGCCGCCCTCCTGACCTCCGTGCTGGGCAGTCAGGACAAGGTGGCGGAATACATCGCCGAGTGCAAGGACCTGGGCATCTCCCTTCTGCCCCCGGACGTCAACCAGTCCGGGACGGAGTTCACCGTGTCGGGCCGGGATATCCGCTTCGGTCTGGCCGCCTTGAAGGGGGTGGGCATGGGCTTCACCCAGCAGGTGCTGACCGAGCGGGCGCGGCGGGGCCCCTTCCGCTCCTTCACCGACTTCTGCGCCCGGATGTACGACTACGACCTGAACCGCCGTGTGCTGGAGAGCCTGATCCGCTCCGGCGCCTTCGACTCCACCGGGGCGCGGCGCAGTCAGCTCATGGCCGTCTGTGACCAGGTGGTCGGCGTGGTGGCCGACGCCCACAAGCAGACCCTGGAAGGCCAGTTCGACCTCTTTGGCGGCGGGGGAGAGGACAAGGTGACGGTGCCGGAGATCGCCCTGCCCAACCTCCCGGAGTACACCCAGCGGGAGCGGATGCTCATGGAGAAGGAGGTCACCGGCCTCTACCTCTCCGGCCACCCCATGGACGAGTACCGCGCCGCCGCCCGGGCCAAAAAGGCCCACCCCATCGGCCCCATCCTGGCGGACTTCGCCCGGGAGGAGGGCCCCCAGCGCTACCGGGACGGCCAGCAGGTGACCCTGGCGGGAATCGTCACGGCGGTGAAGACCAAGACCACCAAGAACAACACCCTCATGGCCTACGTCACCCTGGAGGATGACACAGGGGCCATGGAGCTGCTGGTCTTCTCCCGCACCCTGAACGACTCCGGCAGCTATCTGAAGGCCAACTTCCCCGTGGCGGTGGTGGGCAAGCTCTCCGTGCGGGACGAGAAGGCCCCCCAGCTCCTGTGCGATAGGGTCGAGCCCCTGGACGGCGGCGAGGACAGCGTCGGGGAGGCGGGGGAGAACAGCCCCGCCCGGGCGGATCAGACGCTCTTCCTGCGCCTCGCCTCCGCCGAGGACCCCCATCTGGAGCGGGTGCGGTGCCTCTTCTCCCTCTTTCCCGGCACCGGCCGGACGGTGCTGTATCTGACCCGGGAGAAGAAGCGCCTGGGGGCGGTGTGTGAGCCCCACCCGGCCCTGCTCCAGGAGCTCCGGGAGGTCCTGGGGGAGGAGAACGTGGTGCTGAAGGCCCGAGAGGGGGCGGCGGGATGAAAAAACTGGGTTCGCTTCTCTTTCACCGGGTGGTGCTCACCGGCCTGGGTATCGCCCTGCAACTGGCCGTGCTGGTGCTGATGACGGCCCGGTTCAGCCAGTACTTCATCCCCTTCTACTGGGCGGTGGTGATCCTGTCCATCGTGGCGGTGGTGTGGATCATCTCCAGCTCCGCCGACAACGGCTATAAGATCGCCTGGATCGTGCTCATCCTGTCCTTTCCCGTCTTTGGCGGGGTCATCTATCTGATCAGCCGGGGAGACCGCTTCACCCCCGGTATGCGCCGCCGCTACCAGGAGATGGAGCGGACCATGGAGGAGGCCCTGAGCCCCGACTACCGGAGCGACCAGGTGGCCCGGGAGCTGGGTCCGGCGGCGGGGGGACAGGCGCGGTATCTGGAGCGCTATGGCTGTTGCCCCGCCTACCCGGACACCCGCTGTACCTACTACCCCGTGGGGGACGACTGTCTGGAGCCTATGCTGGAGGCCCTGCGGAGCGCGCGGCGGTATATCTTCCTGGAGTACTTCATCATCACCCAGGGGGCCTTCTGGGACGCGGTTCTGGAAGTGCTGAAGGAGAAGGCCCGCCAGGGGGTGGACGTGCGGGTGATCTACGACGACCTGGGCTGTGTCGCCCTGCCCGGCCACTACGACCAGGAACTGGCCGGATGGGGCATCCAGTGCCGGGCCTTCAACCGCTTTGTCCCGGTGGTATCCGCCCTGATGAACAACCGGGACCACCGGAAGATCTGCTGTGTGGACGGCAAGGTGGCCTTTACCGGCGGGGTGAACCTGGCGGATGAGTACATCAACC
>CANQMK010000059.1 GCA_947624895.1 uncultured Oscillospiraceae bacterium
GCCAGCCAAAGCCCTGTCCTTCCTGGTGCTTCGTGTTTCTTGTCACGTTGTTTAATTTACAAGGTACACGCCTCGATCGGCTTCGGGCAGTCCGTCTCCCCGGGAGTGGCCCGGTTCATCGGCGAACTTTGGTATTGTAGCACGCCTCTCCCTCATTGTCAACCCCTTTTCGGGGGGTTTTGAAAAAAATTTTTCAAGGCCCCGCCCGCCGGGGTGGCTCCGGATGGGTGCTTTCCTAATATAGCAGACAACGCGGCGGTTTGTCAACACTTTTTGGAAAGAAAAACCGGTCATTTTTTGGATATTTGTCCCATATCCAACATTTTGTGGTAGTATACCGCCGTCAACCACAAGATATCCCGCCCGCCTCTTTGTGGGGGCGGAGGGACAGGAGGACGGGCAGGACCGCCCCCAGGAGCAGGTTCCCCTCGAAGAGGGCGGCGGAGGCCCCCCGCACGGCGGCGTCGGGGAGGAGACAGCCCCCCAGGAGGGCGGCCAGGAGGGGCGGGGCGGCGGCCCAGTCCCGGCCCCCGGCCATCTCCCGGGCGGCCAGGGCGGCCAGGCCCAGGAGGGTGAGGTCGGACAGCACCCAGGCGGCGGTGCCCAGGGCCTCCAGCCGCTGGAAGCCGCCGGGGATGCCCAGGCCCTGGAGGGCCAGGAAGAAGGGCAGGGGCGCCTGGGCGATGAGCCGGGGGCCCAGGGCCTCCAGGGTCAGGGCGCACAGCCCCGCCGCCACGGCGCACCACCCCGCCAGCCACAGCCACATGGGGCTCTCCCCCCGCCGCCGGGGCCGACGGGGGAAAAAGGCGGCCAGCGTCCCCACGCTGAGGGCCGCGCCGCCCCCCAGGGCCCCCCGGCCCAGCTCGCCCCAGGCTACCGGCCCCCGGGGGCACAGGGCGCTCCAGGGCAGCTCCGCCGCCCCCAGGAGAAAGAAGAGCGCCAGCACCGCCAGCAGGGCCAGGTAGAAGATCTCCGTCCCCCGGAAGAAGGCCCCCTTCCCCCGGCCGATCAGGTAGGCCGCCGCCGCCGTCAGGGCCAGGGCCAGGGCCCAGGCGGGGGCGCCGCCGTAGTCGGTGTGCTCCAGGTGGTCCACACAGCTCCCCGCCGTGAGGGCGCACAGGGCGCAGGCCCACATATAGTATAGGATACGGACAAAGCCCCCCAGGGGGCCGGTGAGCCGGGCGGCCAGGCCGTCCTCCCCCAGTTTTTTCACCCGCCAGGTCACCAGGGCGGCCAGGGGGATCACCGCCCCCAGGGTCAGCCAGCCCAGGGGCCCGCCCCGGGCCATCACCCGAGGCAGGGTGGACGCCGGGGCCAGCAGGCCCACAAAGACCGCCACCCCCAGCTGCCGGGTGCCGCAGCGCTCCTCCACGTCTATCCCTCCTCCACCGTCCGGACGCCCACCACCCGCAGCTCCGCCCCCGTCAGGGCCAGCACGGGCAGGGTGACGCGCCCCGTCTCCGCCAGGGTCCGGGCCGCCTCCAACAGGGTGGGGGCCCGGACCGGGCCGTCCTCCTCCAAGGTCCGCAGTCGGCGGCAGGGCTCCTCCGCCCCCGTGAGCAGGTCCCCCGCCGGGCCCTGGGACAGCCAGACGGTGGAGGTACAGCCGCTGTCCCGGTTGGTGAGCTCCCGCCACAGCGTCTCCCCCACCGGGGTCTCCGGGCCCAGGATCAGCTGGGCCACATGGGTCAGCTCCAGGCGGGTGGTCCCCCGCCGCCCCAGCTCCTCCCGGGCCCGGGCCAGGTCGGGGCCGTCCGCCCGCTCCCACATGGCCCGGTCCTCCTCCTCCCCCGCCGCCGTCAGAGTCACCGGGCCGGGGCCGTCCACCCCCAGGGCCTGGGCCAGGGTCACGTTGGACAGCTCCCGGCCCCCCGCCCCCCGGCCCAGGACCACCAGGGACACGGCCAGGGCCAGCAGGGCCAGAGGTCCCCGTCCCCGCCCCCTCACCGCTGGTTCCTCCGGTTGCGGCTCTTCAGGCTGGCGGGGCGGAGCTTGGTCCGGGGGAAGGGCACCCGGAAGAGGGCGTGGCCCTCCACCTGCTCCCCGGTGGCGGCGGCGAAGGGGGTGAGGTAGGGCACGCCGAAGGAGGTGAGCCCCGCCAGGTGGCCCACCAGCGCCGCCCCGGCGAGGCTAACGCCCAATAGCCCCGCCACCCCCGCGGCCAGGGTCAGGGTCAACCGCCACAGGCGCACCGCCCCGGTCAGGTCCTGGGAGGGGACGGTGTAGCCCGCTACCCCGGCGGCGGCCACCACGATGAGCACCGCCGGGGAGACGATCTTGGCCTCCACCGCCGCCGAGCCCACCACCAGACCCCCCAGGATGGACACCGTCTGCCCCAGGTTGCCGGGCAGGCGCAGGCCCGCCTCCTGGATGACCTCGAAGGCCAGGAGGAGCATGACCACCTCGAAGAGGGTGGCGAAGGGCACGTCCTCCTTGGCGGCGATGACGCTCTTGGCCAGGGGCAGGGGGATCATCTCCGGGTGGAAGAGGACGGCGGAGACGTAGAGGGCGGGGAGAAAGAGGGTGAGGAGCAGGGCGGCGTAGCGCAGAACGGTCACCCCCACCGAGACCATCCAGTTGTCCGTCCCGTCCTGCTCCGCCGTGAGGAACAGGGCCAGGGCCGCCGGGAGGACAAAGGCCACCGCCAGGCCGTCCACCAGCACCCCCACCCGGCCGGAGAGCAGGTTGGCGCACAGGCGGTCGGGCCGCTGGGTGGCCAGGAGCTGGGGGAAGGGGGTGTCCAGCCGGTCGCACAGGTACTGCTCCAGGTGGCCCGCGTCCAGCACCCCGTCCAGGTCCATCGCCCCCAGCCGACGCCGGACCTCCGCCACCGTGGCCGGGTCGGCGATCCCCTCCAGGTAGAGCACGTCCACCGGGGTGCGGCTCTGGCGGCCCACGATCTCCTCCTCCACCCGGAGGCTAACGCTCCGTAGCCGCCGCCGGACCAGGGAGGTGTTGGTCCGCAGGCTCTCCACGAAGGAGTCCTTGGCGGCCTTCACCGCCGGTTCGTCCTCCGGGTCGCCCACCGAGCGCTTCTCCTCGGTGGCGGTGGCGCAGATCAGGGCCTTGCCCAGGGCGGGAAAGAGGAGGACCACCCCGCCGTCCAGCAGGGCGAAGACCGCCTGGTCGGTACTCTCCGCCGGGGAGACGGACAGGTTGTAGAGCCCGCCGGAGGCCAGCCGGGCGTAGCACCCCTCCAGGGGCAGGGCGGCCAGGGCAGCGTCCTGGGCCATGGGGCGCAGGACGTAGTCGTTGACCCGCTCGGTGCGGACCATCCCCTCCACGGCGCAGAGGA
Source organism: uncultured Oscillospiraceae bacterium (assembly GCA_947624895.1). Lineage (GTDB taxonomy): Bacteria > Bacillota > Clostridia > Oscillospirales > Oscillospiraceae > MGBC124762. Next base: position 3,296 of record CANQMK010000059.1, read on the forward strand.
CCACCTCTTTCCGGGGGTCCCCTGCCAGGGCCAGGGTCCGGCTCCTGAAGTCCGCGCAGTTGGCGAAGGCCCGCTCCAGCGCCGCCTGGCACAGAGGGGCGGCGAACACCGGCTCCTGCCGGGGGTGGGGGTGGCCCGGCGCCCGGCGGCGGCCAAAAATACCCATCGTTTTGTCACCTCCCCCCTAGTTTGCGCCGGGGCGGGGGGTTTATGCGCGAAAAAAGCCCAGCAAAAGGGGCGGCTCACGCCGCCCCTTTCGCCAGGATCGGAGGATAGAATGAAAAGAAGATGTCTCTTGCGATGGTTAGGATACCAGAGGGTTGTTACGAAAGTTCACGCGGAGTTGTTACAAATGTATTAAATCTCCCGGCGGCGGCGGAAAAATTCCTGGAGCAGGGCGCGGCTCTCCCCCTCCAGCAGGCCGCCCCGGACGGCGGCCTTGCAGGGGAAGTCCTCGGCGAAGAGGTTGAGCACCGACCCGCAGCAGCCGGTCTTCTCCTCCCGGGCCCCGTACCACACCTCCGCCACCCGGGCGTTGAGGATGGCCCCGGCGCACATGGGGCAGGGCTCCAGGGTGACGTAGAGGCTGCACCCCGTGAGCCGCCACGACCCCAGGCGGGCGCAGGCGGCGCGGATGGCCTCGATCTCCGCGTGGGCGGAGGCGTCCCGCCGGGCCTCCCGGCGGTTGCGCCCCGCGCCGATCACCTCCCCCGCCGGGTCCACCACCACGCACCCCACCGGCACGTCCCCGGCGTCCAGACAGGCCGCCGCCTCCGCCAGCGCCAGGCGCATATAGTCCTCCCGCTCCATGGGTCTCCCCCTCTCTGTCATAGGCATAGCCCGTCCTCTTGCGGCATACATCATTCTGTGGTATAATCGGTAGGATGTTTCCCGGCGGACGCCGGGACAAAAGGACGGCGAAGCGCTGTGGAACAGCTGATCTCCATCTTTCTCATCGCCCTGAGCCTGGCCATGGACGCCATGGCGGTGTCCGTCTCGGTGGGGCTGGCCTGCCGGGGCTCGGCGGCCCGACAGGGGCTCCGGCTGGGGCTCTGGTTCGGCGGGTTCCAGTTCGCCATGCCCCTGGTGGGCTTTCTGGTGGGCAAGGTCCTGTCCTCCCTGGTGGAGGCCGCCGCGCCGTACATCGCCTTCGCCCTGCTGGCCTTCATCGGCGGGCGGATGGTCTGGGACGCCTTTCAGCCGGAGCGGGGGGAGGAGGATCTGTCCCAACTCTCCAACGGCAAGGTCTGCCTCCTGGCCATCGCCACCAGCATCGACGCCCTGGCCGTGGGGGTGGGCGGCTCCCTCATGGGGATGGACCCCCTGCTCTCCTGCGCCGTCATCGGCGTCACCGCCTTCGCCCTGTCCTTCCTGGGGGCGGTGGTGGGCAAACTGCTGGGGGACCGCTTCCAGACCTGGGCCCAGGCCGTCGGCGGGCTGGTGCTCATCGGCATCGGGCTGAAGTTCCTCCTGGAGCGGGTGCTAGGCTAACGGGCGTTCGCCCCGGCGGGAAGCTCGGCCAGGCTAACATCCATTCGCCCCCGCGGGGGCCCACCAAAGACAGGGGCTCCGGCCCCGGAGAAAAAGAGGCGCAGCGGCATGGCGACCATCGACAGAGCCAACAGACACACCGCAGAGCATCGGCGCATGACCACCGCGCCGGTGTTCACCCTGGTCCTGCACCTGTCCATCCCCACCACCTTCAGTATGCTCATCACGTCCATCTACAACCTGGCGGACACCTACTTCGTCTCCTCCCTGGGCAACGCCGCCACCAGCGCGGTGGGGGTGGTCTACTCCATCCAGTCCATCATCCAGGCGGTGGGCTACGGCTTCGGCATGGGCGCCCAGAGCCTCATCTCCCGGCGGCTGGGGGAGGACAAGAAGGCGGAGGCGGACCTGTACGGCACCTCCGGGTTCGTGGGGGCGGTGCTGGTGGGGGCGTTGCTCATGGTGCTGGGCCTGCTCCATCCCCCCACCCTCATGCGCCTCTTCGGCGCCACCGAGACCGCCCTGCCCCTGGCCTGTGACTACGGCTTCTGGATCCTGCTGGGGGCGCCGGTGTTCTGCTCCTCCTTCGTGCTGAACAACATCCTCCGGGCGGAGGGGAAGGCGGCCTTCTCCATGGTGGGGCTGTGCAGCGGCGGCCTTCTGAACATCGGGCTGGACGCCCTGTTCATCCAGGGGCTCCGCATGGGGGTGGCCGGGGCGGCCATCGCCACCATGCTCAGCCAGATCGTCTCCTTCGCCATCCTCCTGTCCTTCTTCCTGACCAAGCGCTCCATCGTGCAGATCCACATCTTCCACGTGAGCCGGGACCTGGGGGACTACCTGACCATCTTCCGGGTGGGGCTGCCCACCGTCTTCCGCCAGAGCCTGGGGAGCGTGGCCACCACCCTGCTCAACCGGGCGGTGCGGCCCTACGGGGACGCGGCCATGTCCGCGGTGAGCATCGCCAACAAGCTCTATATGCTCCTGCGCAGTATGCTCATCGGCATCGGCCAGGGCTTCCAGCCGGTGGCGGGGTACAACTACGGCGCCAAGCGCTACGACCGGGTGCGCCAGGCCTTCTACTCCGCCATCATCCTGGGCACCGGGTACGGCCTGGCCGCCTCGGTGGTGCTCTTCTTCCTCTCCGGGCACATCCTGGGCCTGTTCCGGCCAGGGGACACGGAGGTGATCGCCATCGGCGGGGAGATGCTGGGGTATCTGAGCCTGTCCCTGCCGGTGCTGGGGTACTCTACTTTCGTCAACCAGCTCTACCAGTGCCTGGGCTTCGTGGCCCCGGCCACCTTCCTGGCCTCCTGCCGACAGGGGATCTTCTTCCTCCCCCTCATCCTGCTCCTGCCCGCCCTGCTGGGGCTGCGGGGGGTGCTGGTGACCCAGGCCCTGTCCGACCTGCTCACCTTCGCGGTGTCCATCCCCTTCCACATAGCCATCCTGAAGCGGCACATCCCGCCCCCGGAGTCCGCCTAGGGGCGCGGCCCCCCGGGTCGGCCCCCGTATGGAGCGGCCCCGCCGAGCCTTCCGGCCCGGCGGGGCCTTTTTCGCGTCTCATTCGCTCCAGAGGCTCACCTGGTCGGTGTCCTTCTGGCGGCGGGTGTCCAGCAGGTAGGGGTAGTCGATGAACACCGTCTCCATCAGCTCCCGGATCTGGCTGGGGACGGAGGGGGCCGGGTCCTTCAGGGAGAGGTCCCGGACCTCCCCCTCCAGCCGCAGGCGCACCCGCCGGGCCAGGAAGTCCAGCACCACAAAGCCCTGGTTCTCGCTCTGGTCAAAGTCCTCCAAGGCCTCAAAGAGGGTGAACTTGTCCCGCCCGGGGAAACTCTCGTAGGGGCAGTAGGCGGCGCACACCCCGCACCCGGCGCACAGGCCGTCCAGGTGCAGGATCTGGGGGGTGGCCCGGGTGGGCACGGCGATGGGCACGTTGGCCCGGTTGGGGCAGGCGTCCACGCAGCTCTCGCACACCGTGGCGCACTCCAGGCACCGCTCCCACTCCTCCGGCCCGCTCCCGGCGGGGCAGACCTTCCCCTTCTTCCCCATGGCGCCGCCCCGGCGGCCAGAGGGGTGGGGACAGGGCTGGGCGGGGCCGATCAAGGTCTCCGCCACGGCGTGGGCGTCGGCGATGGCCTGGGCCACGCCACCCGCCGCCTCGGGCGGGGGGGCCAGGAGAAAGACCCGCTCGTCCCGCCCGGGCGCCGCGGCCTCCTCCTCCGCGCCGGGGAGGGTGAGCTGCTGGGCCACGCCCCCCTCCCCCGGCTCCTCCGGGGCCAGGATCAGGTGGCTGTAACCCGTCTTCAACAGCTCCATGTCGGCGGGGACGGCGGTGTTCAGCCGCAGGTCCACCCCCACCGCCTCCAGGAGCTGGGCGTCCCGGTCGATGAGGGGGCCCAGGGCGCTCTCCCGGCGGCGCAGGCCGGGGCAGAGCCGGGGGGCGACCTCGAAGAGGGTCACCGCCACCCCGCGGCGGGCCAGGAGGAAGGCGGCGGCCATGCCGCCGGGGCTCCCCCCCACCACCGCCACCCGGAGGCCCACGTAGGGCTCCGGCCGCTCCAGCCGGGCCAGGGTGTCCTCCCACGCCCGCTTGGCGCACAGGGCCTCCGCCTGGCGGACCTGGATGGCCTGGTCGTAGAAGATACGGGTGCACCGCGCCCCGCAGGGCTGGGGGCAGGTGGCCCCGGTGAGGTTGGGCAGGGGGTTCTTGTCCAGGATGACCCGCAGGGCGTCCCGGTAGCGCCCGTCGCTCATCAGGCGCAGGGCCCCGGCGATGTCCTCCCCGAAGGGACAGCCCGTCTGGCAGGGGGCCAGGAAGCAGTCGGCGAGGGGGGCCTTGCCGGGGACCCGGGGGCGCTCCGGCGGGCGGCGGCCTATCTTATAGCGGCTCCGGCGGGACCAGGAGCGGGCCATGTCCTCCGCCTCCCGGGCGTCCACCTGGTCGGACCGGGCGGCCCACGCCGCCGTCCGGGCCAGCTGGCGCAGGCGCAGATAGCCCCCCGGACGGAGAACGTCCTCCCCCACCGCCACCGCCCGGAAGCCCAGGCGGCAGAGCTGGCCCATGTTGAAGTAGTCGCTCTCCCCCGCCCAGACCATGGGCAGGCCCGGCCACTTGGCGGCCACCCGGGCGCACACCAGCAGGTCCAGGGGCGCGGTGGCGGGGCCGGTGAGCCGTCCGCCCCCCACCAGGGGCAGGCCGCCGCTCACCCGCAGGCCCAGGGTCAGGCCCCTGGCCTGGGCGCTCTCCCCCAGGCGGTCCAGCACCGGGCTCAGCCACTCCAGGTCGGGGCCGAAGGCCGCCGTGTCCACCGGGCAGTCCTCGCCCCCCTGGGCGGCCAGGCAGGCCCCCACCCCCACCGGGCCCAGGGCGGTCACGTCCACGTCCAGGTAGACGCTCCAGCCCAGCTCCTCCAGCAGGTAGCGGGCGCACGCCTCCACCTGGTCCTCCGCCCCCGCCCAGCTGAGGGTGACGGTGTGGGCCAGGTGGGGGTCCAGGGCGTCCAGGTCCGCCGGTTCCAGGTTGTTGAACCGCCGCAGGGCGGCCTGGGCGGCCTGGCGGCAGGCCGCCCACACCGAGCTGTGGGCGGCGTTTTCCATCACCCGGAACGCCTGGGTCATCTCCGGGCTGGTGAGGGCGTCGTAGTCCGCCGCCACCCGGAGGGCCAGGATGGGCCCCTCCGGGCACCCAAGCCCCAGCTCCCGGTCCAGGAGGCGGATGGCCACACTCCCTTTGATGTACTCCTCCAGCTCCTGCTCCAGGGTCAGGCCCCCCTGCCCCGCCGGGTGGAGGGGCAGCTCAAAGGACCGGGCCCCGGACACGTAGCCCGCCACCAGGCCCTGGGCCATGCGGACGCAAGGACCGGCGGCCAGCCCCAGGGGCTGGCGGGCGTCCCCCCGGTAACCCGGCGGCGCCGAGAAGACCGAGGCGGACATCTCCAGCTCCCGGGCCATGTACTCCAACAGTCTCTCCATGGGGATGGGGCGAAGGGTCTTGGACATGGTTCCCGCTCCTTTCCGTCGGGGAGGGCGGCCTCCTCGGGGTGGGATCGTCTCTCTGGGGTGCAGGACAGGGTCGTATGATCACGCGCGCGCCGGGAAAGCGGCGTCAGGTCGGCAACGCCGACGGGGTCATTATAGCACGATTTTCCCTCTTTCGCAAGGCGTTCAGGGGGCCATTCGGGTCAGAATAGCGCTCCACACGTCATAGACCGCCGGGTCGGCGGGGATGCTGCCCAGCCGCCACAGGGAGAGGCCGGTGACGCCGTAGTCCAGGGCCAGCTCCACCTTGGCCTCCACGCTCCGGGCGTCCTCGTACCACACCCGGTAACGGCAGCCGTCCTCGTCGTGGTAGTAGACGTAGGGGGCCTGGTACCGCTCCGACCAGCCCCGCTCCGCGTCGGGCTGGGCCAGGCGGCGGGTGAGGATGGCGGTGCCGGGGTTGTAGATCCGGGTGTCCAGCAGTCTGCCCTCCTCGTCCACCTCCACCCCCGCGCAGGAGAAGGCCACGGCGATGGCCGCCCGGCTCAGGTCCGCCACCCCCGTCTCCCGGTCGGTGAAGTGGGCCAGGGCCTCCTCCACCTGGTCGATGGGGGCGATGGGGGTGTCGGTGTTGGTGGTGCCCAGGTTCTCCTCCGGGGCCCGGGTCCACTGGTAGTCGTGGGCCATGAGGATCACCTTGTCGCACACCTCCCCCAGGGCCCGGTAGTCGTAGCTCTGATACCAGCGGTCGGGGGGCACGGCCACGTAGAGCAGCTTCCCCTCCGGCAGGGCGGCCCGGAGGTCGGCCATGAAGGCGGAGAAGTCCGCACGGGTCTCCTCCCGCTTCAGCCCCTCGAAGTCGATGGTCAGGCCGCCGTAGTCCTCCGCCGCCTCCGTCAGGACCTGGACGGTGGCCGCCCGGTAGTCCGGGGAGATGGCGGCGGCCAGAACGGGGACCTCCTCCCCTTCCGCCGTCTCCGCCGTGGCGGAGGCGGAGGCGTAGACGCAGAGGTTGTAGGGGATCTCCCGCGCGGCCAGGTAGGCGGTCACCTCCTCCGCCCCCTGGGGCACCGCCCAGGGGTTGCCGGTGGACCCGTCTTCGTCCACCCAGGGGCCGGTGGCCGGGTCCAGGCGGAGCTGGCCCCAGCCCAGGGAGACGGCGTCCATCTGGTCGGTCAGAGCCAGCTGGCTGTAAGAGGCGTTGGCGTAAAAGCCGTGGAGCCAGGTGAGGGCGGCGGCGGGGGCCGGGGCGGAGTCCGCCGCCGGCGGGGCGGAGGGCAGTTCACACCCACCCAGGGCGGGCGCGGTCAGGGCCAGCAGAAGGGCCAGGGCGATCCATCTCTCTCTCTTCATGGCGAATGCTCCTTAGCTTGCCTCGTCGGCGGTCTTGGCGTAGTCCTCCACCAGCTTCGTCCCCCAGCGCAGGGCGTCCTCCCCCTTCTTCAGCCGGAGGGCCAGGGAGGGCCTCTCCCCGGCGGCGAAGACCACCCGGCCCCGGTACTTCTCCAGGGCGCACAGGGCGCTCACCCGCCGCAGGTCGAAC
>CANQMK010000060.1 GCA_947624895.1 uncultured Oscillospiraceae bacterium
TCATGCTGATCAACGCCTTTTTGAACCTCGTTTTGAAACGGGAGAAGGAGGGCTGACATGAGACGAAAGCTCTATGAGATCGCGGGCCGGACCCTCCTGTACGGGTGCGCGGCGGTGACTGCCTCTCTGCTCCTGTTCCTCGTCGGGTATATCCTGTTTCGGGGGATCGGCGGCATCAACTGGCGGTTCCTGTCCACCGCCGAGAGTGTCATCCATGGCACGGTGGGCATCCTCCCGGCCATCAAAAATACGGTGTTTGTGATTGTTGTATCCTTGATCGTATCCCTTCCTCTGGGGGTGGGCGCGGCGGTCTATCTCACCGAGTATGCCCGGAACCGGCGGTTTGTGGCGGCCATCGAGTTTGCCTCCGAAACGCTGGCGGGGATCCCCTCCATCATTTATGCCCTTGTGGGCGTCATCCTCTTCTGCACAGCTCTGAAACTGCAAAAGACGCTGCTGGCCGGCTCCCTGACGCTGGTGATCATGATCCTGCCTACGATCATACGGTCCACCCAGGAGAGCTTGAAAACGGTGCCCCAATCCTACCGCGAGGGCGCGCTTGGCCTTGGGAGCGGGAAATGGCACATGATCCGCACGGTGGTCCTGCCGTCCTCCGTGGACGGGATCGTCACAGGATGTATCCTGGCCGTGGGCCGGGTGGTGGGAGAGAGCGCCGTGCTGATGTATACCGCCGGTATGAGTATGGCGATGCAGAGCTTTTCCCTTGACCGTGTTGCCGGGGCTTCAGGCGCCACCCTCACCGTCGCGCTCTACCACTACGCCAAAGAAAACGCTGATTTTTCAGTCGCCTTTTCTATTGCGACCATTTTGCTGATCCTCACGGTCATCATCAATTTTTCCGCAAGTTTTCTTGGCCGGAAACTGAAAAGGAGCTAACTTATGGCTGATACGATCATTTCCGCAAGGGATCTTGACTTCTATTACGGAGAAACCCACGCGCTAAAAAACATCTGCCTTGATATTCCGGAACACAATATCACGGCCCTAATCGGGCCGTCCGGCTGTGGGAAATCCACATTCCTGCGTACCATCAACCGGATGAACGATTTGATCGAGGGTGTGAAAGTGACCGGCTCTCTGACCTATCGGGGTGAGGAAATCTATGCCCCTGGCCGGGATGTGACGGAGCTGCGCAGGAACATCGGCATGGTATTCCAGAAGCCCAATCCCTTCCCCATGTCCATTTACGACAACGTGGCCTATGGCCCGCGCACCCACGGAATCCGTGCCAAAGCAAGGCTTGACGATATTGTGGAGCGATCCCTGCGGGACGCCGCCATTTGGGACGAGGTAAAGGACCGGCTGAAAAAGAACGCGCTGGGCCTCTCCGGCGGCCAGCAGCAGCGGCTGTGCATCGCCCGTGCCCTGGCGGTTAAGCCGGATGTTCTCCTGATGGACGAGTCCACCTCGGCCCTGGACCCCATCTCCACCTCCAAAATTGAGGATCTGGCGATGGAACTGAAAAAGGACTACACCATCGTAATCGTCACCCACAATATGCAGCAGGCGGTGCGTATCTCGGATCGGACGGCATTTTTTCTTTTAGGAGAACTCATTGAATACGGGGATACGGAAAAGATGTTCTCCCAGCCGGAGGATAAACGCACCGAGGACTACATCACGGGGAGGTTTGGATAATGCGGACACGGTTTGACGAACAGCTGGTCACGCTGGGGCAGGAGCTCATCAAGATGGGGGCGCTGTGCGAGGAAGTGATTTCTCTGGCCGCTTCCGCGCTGATCCAAAAGGATGACGCGCTGGCGGCGAAAATCGCGCCGCTGGACCGTGAAATCGACGAAAAGGAGCGGCAAATCGAGTCCATGTGCCTGCGGCTTCTGTTACAGCAGCAGCCGGTGGCGCGGGACTTGCGGCAAATATCCGCCGCCTTAAAAATGGTCACGGATATGGAGCGGATCGGAGATCAGGCGGAGGACGTGGCGGAGATCCTTCCCTTCCTGAACGGCAGGACGCTCCCTGAGCATATCCAGATCCGGGAGATGGCGAGGGCGACCATCAAAATGGTGACGGACAGCGTAGACGCCTATGTGAAACAGGATACTGACCTAGCCGAGGCGGTCATCGCTTCCGACGACATTGTGGACGACTTTTTCAAGGGGATCAAAAACAGCCTGATCTCCCTGATTGCGCAAAATCCCACTGAGGGGGAATACGCCCTTGACCTTTTGATGGTGGCAAAATACTTTGAACGGATCGGGGACCACGCCACAAACATCGCCGGATGGGTGCTGTTTTCCGTCACCGGCGAAAAAGGCGTACAACCACCGGTGGATTGAAAAAGGCCGGGAAAGGTGCTATGATCACCGATAGAAAGCGGGAAGGAGGGGAACCTCTTGATTTTCTGTGTGGAAGATGACAACGGGATCCGTGATTTAATGATATATACCTTGAACTCCGCGGGCTTTGAGGCGAGGGGCTTTTCGGACGGAGTGGCCTTTCTGGCCGCGCTTCGTGAGAATGCCCCGGAGCTGGTGCTTCTCGACATCATGCTCCCCGGCGAGGACGGCATCAGTATCTTGAAAAAGTTGCGCTCGGACGGCAGCAAGGTGCCTGTCATCATGGCTACGGCCAAGGGCACCGAGTACGACAAGGTGATCGGGCTTGACCTCGGCGCGGACGACTATCTGGCCAAGCCTTTCGGCATGATGGAAATGGTGTCCCGCGTGAAAGCGGTTCTCCGCCGGGCCGCGCCGGTCCCCCAAAGCGAGGTGCTGTCCCACCACGGGATCCAGATGGACACGGCACAGCACATGGTAACGATGGACGGAACGCCAGTAGAGCTTACTTTTAAGGAATATGAATTGCTCCGTATTTTTATGGAAAATCCCGGCCGGGTGTTTACCCGCGACCAACTGCTGGCAAATATATGGGGGGACGCATACGCCGGAGAAACTCGCACGGTGGATGTCCATATCGGTACGCTGCGGACAAAGCTGGGGCGCTGTGGCGCCTGCATTGAAACGGTGCGCGGCGTCGGTTATCGATTGAGGGCAAAGACATGACAAAACGAATTTTCCGGTCGATCTGCCTTGTGGCCATTGCGGTTTTCCTGGCCTCCGTGGCGCTGTTTCTCTGTGTGCTTTATGATTATTTTGGAAATGTCCAGCAAAATCAATTAAAGACGCAGACCGAATTGGCCGCGCAGGGCGTCCAGACGATGGGAGCGAACTATTTTGAGGGACTTTTCCCCAAAGGCTACCGGATCTCATGGATCAGCGCGGACGGTGATGTGCTTTACGACAGTGAAGCGGATTTCTCCGAAATGGAAAATCACCTTGCCCGTGAGGAGATCGAGGAGGCCCTTGCGTCCGGCTATGGTGAGAGTTCCCGGTACTCCGTTACCTTGATGGAACGCACGCTGTACAGCGCGAAAAGGCTGCCCGATGGAACCGTGATCCGTCTGTCCGTCGCGCAGAGTACGCTTTTGACGCTGCTTCTCGGCATGGCCCAACCCATCGCTGTTATTATTGTGATTGCCATAGTGCTCTCGTCCTTTTTGGCATACCGGCTTTCCAAACATATCACAGAGCCTCTGAACCGGCTGGATCTGGATGACCCGCTGAATAATGAGGGATACGACGAACTTTCCCCGCTTCTCCGCCGGATCGACGCACAGCAGCGGCAGATCCGGCAGCAGGAAAAGGAACTCCGGCAAAAGCAGGAGGAATTTGAGGCCGTTACCGAAAATATGGCCGAGGGCATTCTTCTTCTGAACACGAAGGGCGTAATCTTAGGGATCAATCGGGCCGCAAGCGCCCTTTTCGGAACGACCCGAAACGCCATTGGCAAAACGATTTTGTCGGTCAATCGAAACATAGAGCTATCGGAGCTTCTTTCTGGAATGGAAAGCGGTGTGCGGACAGAAAAAATCATAGACTTGAACGGTGGGAAATATCAGCTCGCGCTGAACCCGGTCAGAGAGGGCGGCCATATCTCCGGCGCCGTGCTTCTCATGCTTGACGTTACGGAAAAAGAGCAGGCGGAACAGATGCGCCGGGAGTTTACGGCGAATGTGTCCCATGAGCTTAAAACACCCCTGCATACCATTTCGGGGTGCGCGGAGCTTTTGGAAAACGGCATGGTGCGCCCCGAAGATACGGCGAGGTTCTACGCTCAAATTCGCGGCGAGGCCGGACGCATGATCGCTCTGGTGGAAGATATCATTCGCCTCTCCCATTTGGACGAGGGGGCGGAGGACATGAAGCGGGAGCGCGTCGATCTTTATGCCCTGGCCGCCGAAACAGGGAAGGCCCTTTCCCGCGAGGCGGAAAGCGCCGGTGTCTCCATAAGCGTTGAGGGCGAAAACGCCGTGGTGTATGGCATCCCACAGCTTCTTGAGAGTATCGTCTATAATCTCACGGACAACGCGATCAAGTACAACCGGCAGGGCGGAACGGTAAGGGTATCCGTGGGCTGCTCTGCGGAGGGCGTTCGCCTTTGCGTAGCTGACACGGGGATCGGTATCCCGCCGGAACATCGGGAACGCATTTTCGAGCGGTTCTACCGAGTAGACAAGAGCCGGTCAAAAGAGCTTGGCGGCACCGGCTTGGGACTGTCCATCGTCAAACACGCCGCAAGGCTACATGATGCGAAAATAGACCTGCAAAGCGCAGAGGGAGCGGGTACGACCGTTACAGTCGTCTTCCCGGAAGCAACGGAGTAAGAAGGGCTACAATCAAAATGATTTGGAGCGAAAATGGGCATAAATAGCCACAAATGCCGGGATTTGAAAACCGGCCGCAGCTCATAACCGATCGACCGTAGGTTCAAGTCCTACCCCCGCAACCAGAAAAGCACCGTCTTTCGCAAGAAAGACGGCGCTTTTATCGCCTCATTACGTTAGACCAAGTAAAAAATTTAACAGTGTTTCTCTTAGGAGGAAGAAATAAGAGGCACCTCCAAGGCTGGCCTGGAGGCGCCATATGCGAGTGCTTTACGTGAGCAAGCGTTCAACTTTGGCTTCAAAGTCTAGGACAGATGAACAAAACTGGCGCGAGTCGTAAGAACCAGAGTCCTTTTGTGCCCTCTGCAATATCGCGATCCCGTTTTGTATCAGCGTGCGAAGAGTGGGTGGCTGGATCTCATAGGTTAGAGGATCTAAAACTTGCTGGAGCCATCCTACCAGCTTGGGCCCGGAGAGAGAACCGAAGCGGTATCGTTGGCATTGCTCAAGTACGTCTTTAGGCCGGATCAAGATCTTTCTGCGTTTTGAGGTTCCAGTGCCCCCTGCGGGGGCACTGGAACCTTCGGAAATTCCGCCGATTACTCCGCCTGAAGGACCGTCGCCAAATGCGTAGCGCTTCCCTCTGCGCCGGGTTGCAATTGGTTCGGGGAAGAAGGTTTCTTGATAGTCATCTGAACCTTTTGTGCCGGGAAAGGCGCCTGAACGTCCTCCGCCCATTATTTTTGCCCCCCTTTGTGAGCCTGTTGGATGCCACTCTCAAAGTGGACAAACCGGGTATCTCCCCCCTGGTACTTGTCAAAGATATCTGGCGGCATAGCACCGTAAACAAGCACGGTTGCCGGTGCAAGGCGCGCCATCATTTCGGCAAGCCCATTAGAAAAGCAACGACGATCCCCCGAGTTGCTAAGTACGCCGTGTGAGCTAACACAAACTACGTCATGCGGTTCAATGCCGTCAAAGCAAAACTCATAGGACCGTTCGTCACCCCACCGGATGTTGGGGATAACTTGGATGCCTTGCTTTGCAAACCAGTAGGACAGGGCGCGGTTCCGATAGGTGTTAAAGAACTGCCAGGCAACCGGGAAGTCGCGGTAGACACTTAAGTCGGGTGAAATAATGCCGGAAAAATGCCGGACCCCGGGCAAATACTGCTCTGGGTTGTCCCAGACTGCTTCTATCCGGCAATCATCCACATAAAAGTGCAGCCAACTGTTGCTATCGCAGAATGCAGTTGCTTTATTAAACGCGATAACCTTGCCGGGGATTTGGGCCGATGCGGGGAACAGGGGGAGTTCCGCACAGTCAGAATACTGGGCGCCGAGTAAAAGGTCGGCGTGCCAACAGTTTTTGGGCGGTCTACGCCCGGAAAATCTTTTGCTGTTCATTACATCTCAAGACCTTTCTTAAAAATTTGGGCAATTTGCTGACTTGCAAACCTGGGAGAGGGCAGATATAATGAATACAGGATAGGTGTCATTGTAACTGCCCCATCTCCGCCGAGACACGCTGCTTACTGTTCCCCCAGTAAGTGGCGCGTCTTTCTTTTTCGCACAAGCAATGGTCCTCACCGCCTTTCGGTTAGAAGCTCAAGGAAACACAAGGGAGTGTGTCCTCGATAAGTCTATTATACTACATCCATGATATTATGTCAATAACTTCTTGTTAGGAGAAGAGACATCTCTAAACAAAGAGTTAGAGGCAGAAAATTTGGTAGTAAGACTTGAAAAGAGAAGGAGAGCGTGGTATGATAACTTCTACAGAAGGGGGAGAGGCATGTGTTTACAAAGGTCAGCCTTCGGAATTTTCGGGCGTTTGATAATATTGAGTTTGACCTGCGAAGCCGTGGGGGAAAGGCAAAACCGCTTGTGGTAGTATACGGAGAGAATGGGGCTGGGAAGTCTGCGCTAATATCCGCGTTTGTCTTGCTCCAGGAACTTCAAAAGACCATGGATGTCCGAGACTTTTATGAGAGGATATTAGCGCGCGAAGACTTGCTTAAAGGAAAGAAAGGCGAAGAAGGAATACGGAAACGCCTTGCCAATATGCGAACCATAGAGAATATTATCAATGATTATAAGATGATAGGGTGTAATGATCCCATCGTGGCAGAGTATGAATTCCAAATTGATGGGCACACAGGCAGATATTTGGTTGAATTGAGTCAGACCGAGATCATTCATGAGCGGTTGGAATTTTTGCTGAATGAAAGACGAGGAGTGTACTTTGATTGCAAAAGCAACTCTATTTTTATGAATCGGGGTATTGTTGCTGACGATGACTTATATGCTGACATAATGGCCACGGCTAAGCGGTTTTGGGGAAAGCATTCTATTCTTGCTGTTGTACTGCATGAGATGAACGATAAGGCAATTGCATTCGGCAGAGGGAAGCTTTCAAAACATCTTTCCGAGGTTCTGAATGAGTTTGTGCTTTTGTCATGCTATGTTGAGCTGGGTTCACGGAGTTGGAGCGGACTAGCCACTCCATTTAGCGTGCTCAATGACCCTATTAGCGGCGAGGTTCCCAAAGAGGATGAAGCTCAACTTGATACTATGGCAGATGCTTTTTCGCATATTTTTTCTGCCATCTCTAGTACTGTTGACCGAGTATATTACGAAAGGGAATATGAGGAACAAATTATTTACTATCGACTTTTTATCAGAAAACGAATCGCGGGGAGTTACCGCAATATACCGTTTTCGAGGGAATCAACAGGAAACTGTCAACTTTTGGCTGCGCTGTGCTTTATATTTTTGGCGTGTATGGGAGCTCCGGTAATCATTGACGAGGCCGATACGGGCATACATGATCTGCTGTTTAAAACGATAATTGAGGGGATCTATCCGATTATTCGAAAGCAAAACGGGCAACTGATCATGACTACGCATAATACATTGCTGATGGAAACTGATTTTGCGCGCGATGCTACATATGTCATTCAAGAGGATGAGACAGGGCACAAGACGATCCGCTGTATCACGAGTTATGGCAGGCGTACATACGCCAACAATAATGTGCGAAGCAAATATCTGCATGGCGATTACCGTGGGATCCCTGTAATCAAAAAGGAAATGGATTTTTCGGGGCTGGTCAATTCCTTAGCCGGGTTGATTGACGTGGGATGGTAGCGACAGAAGTTTATAGTTACGAATAGTACGAAAACGGACGCCCGTTTAAAATTAGACGAAGACGTTGCGCATCCATTGTGAGGCGGTAACCTCTATAATGGATAGAGATATGAACTTTAGATTTGTTTTTTGTTTGTCTTTAACGAAACTCAGCAGTGTGGATGAGGAACGACTGAAGGCTGGTGGTCGGTCGACCGTAGGTTTAAGTCCTGCCCTAGCGACCATCACAGGCGGAACAGCGGCGCGTTTCTACGGAGTGCGCTTGGGGAGGGTGGATGCGCCCGGCCTCCCCTTCCCATGTTCTCTGACCCATATTTTGATCCAGAATGGGAAAAAGGATATAGAGACGATGGAGCGGAGAGGGCTGCAACGGAAATGATTTGGAGCGAAAATGGGCAAAAATAGCCGCAAATACCGGGACTTGAAAACCGGTCGCAACTCATAACCGGTCGACCGTAGGTTCAAGTCCTACCCCCGCAACCAGAAAAGCACCGTCTTTCCTAGGAAAGACGGTGCTTTTATAACCTTTTCGCCTCAATTTTAGCACGTCAAAAAGTTTGACCCATTCCCTGACCCATACGGGAGTTTGGAGTTCAACTCTCCCAATGGTTCGCGGGCCTTTTGAAATAAAAAAGCGCCGGAGAGGACTTGCCGCTCCGGCGGTCACCACGCCTGTATTTGCAATGGGCCAGGTGTCTTCATACCGCCATCCCGCCCAGCGCGTCGGCTATGGCATTCGCCGCTTGGCGTTGGGCCTGGGCATAAGTGTCCAGGGTGAAGCCTGCCGAGTAGTGGCCCAGCATTCCGCTGACTGTCTTAATGTCCGCGCCGTTTTGCAGGGCTAAGGTGGCAAAGGTGTGGCGGAGGTCGTGGAAGCGGATATGGGGCAGGCCCGCGTCCCGCAGGATCTTTTTGTGTAGGTTCACCACCGAGTCCGGGTGGTACATCCCGCCGGTGAGGGGGAGGGGAACAGGTAGGGGCTGCCGGGGTGTTTCTCATGCGCCCGCCGCCACTGCTCCACCGCCTCCTGTGGGAAGGATGTTTTTTGCACGGAGGTCTCCGTTTTGGGGCGGCTGACAAGGATCTTGCCGCCTTTCGCCGCCGCCTGTTTGCTGATGGAGATCGTGCGCCTTTGCGGGTCCTGGTCGTCCCAGAGAAGGGGCACCAACTCGCCCTTGCGGATGCCATGGCGCGCAAGATGCCCAACCGATCGGCCAGCGCCAGCAGTTTGGTCAATACGTCAATGGCACTGTTCAGCCCCTCTTTGGCCGCAGACAGATAATCGGCGTGACCCTCTGCGTTAAAGGCCTCCAGGTGGTTGCGGGTAGCGACAACGATGGCCTCGGTGGTCTGGTTGGGATACCCGTAGCGTATAATGGCAAGGATCCAGCTGTTGATCTCGCTGTCAGAGTTCACGTTGTTGACGTCGTCCACATTAAAATTGACGCTGTGATCCTTGCGGTCGTTGGCGCTGGGCCCGTACTCGGCACAGTGGGACACGGTCTCATTCCCGCTGTCGTCCTTGATGGTGCCGATAGACGGGGTGACGGCGCTCGTTCCGTTCTTGCCCCGGTGCTCCTTGATTTGCGGAACGTCCTGTCCCTCAATACTGGCCCCCTTGACCGTATAGGTCAGCTCCCCATCACCCTCTGTGGGTGTGGGCGAAGTTGAGGCAGCCAGGGCGGTCGCCGGATACAGACCAAGGGCCAGCAACAAGGCCAGCAACAAGGCCAGCACCAAACTCAATGTATGTTGTTCTTTCATCATAGTTAGATCCTCCTTATCTTTTAAAAATGTCCTATCTTTCATAGACAAGAGCATTGTATACCAGAGGGCTCTGAATTATCAGCGATAGCAATAGTGGCCTATGGGGAAATTCCCACAGGCCACGAAAATAGACGCTTCGAGCATATCGCACACATTGTCAAACAGAAATAAAAACAGGGACAGGTTGTTACGCCTGTCCCTGTTGTGTTGTTACGGGTTGAGTCGGTAGTCAGTGCTAAGCCAGCCGCCGGGCTTGATTTGCTCCATCATCCAGAAAAAGTCAAGGAGATAGGTGTTGCCAGTGCAATCGTAATGTGTAGGTTTGTCAATGATGTGTTACAAAGTCAGACAGGGCCTGGTAGGGGGAACGCCAGTGGAGGGGGCGGATGGGGAAGGCGTTGTATTGACGCTGCCGGACGGCAAGTTGCTTTTGGAAATCGAGGAAAGAGAAGAATTTATGTGAGGCGTAGAAATACTCGTTGTCCTTGCGGTGACTGCGCTCCACCTTTCCGTTGTGCCTCGGCGTATAGGGCCGGATGAGCTTGTGCCGGATGCCCAGCCGGATCCCCCTGCGGGCAAACCACTTCACCGCGCGCCGCAGGAAGTCCGCCGAGGAATAGGTGGACTGCTCCGGGTAGGCCCA
>CANQMK010000061.1 GCA_947624895.1 uncultured Oscillospiraceae bacterium
CTGCGGGCCGGATGGCCCTCTGTGCGTGAGCGAGGAGAGGAAGTCTGGGAAGGCAGAGTTGGGCCAGGTTTCCGAACGGTACAGAAGTTAGAAGAGGTGCGCCCTTTTGGGCGCGGAAGGAATGAAGTGGTGCCGACCCAGAGATGGGCGGACGAACAGTTGCCTGAGAACACGAACCGTGTTTTCAGGCATTTTTGCATCCAAAATCAGAGAGTTCCCGGCGCATGGCGCAACGGTCTGGGGCCTGTCACCCCATGCCGCCAAGGGCAATCAGGAAGGGGCATCGAAGCGTGAACGCCAACAGAAACCTTGGTTCCACCAGGTCGATCCGACAGTCGGCCGCTCCCGCTGCCCGGCACAGCAGGAGATCTCCGCACCGACCCGCGCCGGAGGGTCACAGGATGCACGGGGCCGCGCCCCAGCTGAGTTCAGCAGCCGCATCCGCCGCAGTTCGTCGGCACAGGCTTCGGATCGTTCGCTGTGCCGCCCCTTCTCACGGAAGCCGTAGGGCGCCCGTGGGGGCCCCGGACGGGGAGCCAGTCTCCCTATGCGGCATCCGTACTGACCGAGTCAAAACAAAATGGAGACAGGCTTTGACCCTGCTCCACGTCCCCTGAAAAAGTCCTTGCGTACCAAGGCTCGCGGGCTTCGGCGGCCTCTCGTCTTTGAGCCAGACCGCTGGAACAAAAGGGGAAACAGACGGATCTGCCACGGGCCGGACTGCGCTCATCTGAACCTCAAATTCTGATTTTGGAGGTTTTTTCCATGACCACGCGGATCCACAACGAGGGCATCTACCGCTTCCTCATCGCCCAGTTGGACAAGGTCGCCCGGCACAACCGACAGGGCAGCTACCGCACCAAGGAGCGGTACTACAAGGCCATGAAACGCTTTTGCCGTTTTCTGGCGGAGGAGTACCACCTGCAAAAGCTGGCCAACGTGGCGCCCAAGCACTTGAACGCCTACGCCGCCCAGCTGCAGGCTGAGGGCAAATCGGCGTCCACCATCAAGACCGACCTGGCGGCCATCCGCTTTTTCCACGACAAGATGGACGCCAAGCACCCACTCCCAGACAACGACCACCTGGCCGTCAAGCTGGAGCGCCGCCGCTTCGGCGGGGTAGACCGCACCTGGAGCCGGCGGGAGTTCGGCCTGTTCCTCTGCAAGTGCTGGGAGGCGGGCCGGGAGGACTACGCCGCCGTGGCCACCCTGACCTACTACGCCGGACTTCGCGTCCACGAGTGTTTTCGACTGGACACGGCGACGGCAGAGAAGGCGCTCCGCGCCGGGGCCATCACCGTCAAAGGCAAGGGCGGCAAAATTCGGACCGTGCCCATCCATGAGAGCATCCGCATTGAACTAAAGAAAATGCTGGCCATCACTCCCAGGGGCCACAAGCTGTTTGTGCCCCATGACACCCCCACCCACATCGCCATCAACCGCTTTCAGCAATTCATCTGCGCCGTCAGAGGTGAGATCCAGGACCCGGGTTCCGCCCGCCCCATGACCCACCACGGCCTGCGGCACACCTACGCCGCCCGGACCTATCAGGAGCTGATCAACAGCGGCGTCTCTCCCGCCGACGCCCACTATCAAGTCTCTCGCCTCCTGGGTCACGAGCGCCCCGACGTCACCCACATCTATCTGGCCTCCCTCGACACCGGGGAGGGTGGCTCCAATGGCTGATCCTGGCATGAAACCCCTGCCCCCGGCGCAAACTACCGCCGGAGGTGGTGTGATGGAGCAACAGGAGATCCAGCTTGGCCTGGTGACCTACGAGATCCAGCGGGTCTACCAGGGCGACCGGCCCATTCAGGAACTTGTGATGGCACAGATGGAGCGCGCGGGTTTGGCACATCCTACCTTTGACGGAGACGCCCGGGATACGGTATAATGGTTCCGATGGGTCGGTTCGCCAAAGGAGGGAAGCATGAGAACCGACAAAATGACGCTGGCCTTTGCCTATCTGCGGCTCTCCAACGAGGAGGCCCGGGAGGGAGAATCCTCCAGCATCGGCAGCCAGCGCATGATGATCCAAAACTATTGCAAACAGCACGGCATCACCCTGGTCCGGGAGTTCGCCGACGACGGTTATTCCGGCGGCAACTTCGACCGCCCGGCCTTTCAGCAGATGCTCTCCGAGCTGGAAAAGGGCAAGGCCAACCTGGTCATCACCAAGGACCTCAGCCGCCTGGGCCGCGATATGCGGGAGGCCAGCTACTACGCCGAGCAGTTCTTCCCGGAGCACGGCATCCGCTACCTGGCCCTGGGGGACAACTTCGACACCGAGCACGACAACATCATGGCCCCCTTCCTCTTCGCCATGAACGAGGTCTACCTGCGGGACGGCTCCCGGAAGGTGAAAGACGTACTGCGGAGCAAGCGGGAGAACGGCCAGTACTGCGCCTGTCCCCCTTACGGCTACCGAAAGAGCCGGGAGGACAAGCACCGCCTGGCCCCGGACGAGATGACCGCTCCCGTGGTGCGCCGCATCTTTGAGCGGGCCGCCGCCGGGGACTCCTCCCGGAAGATCGCCCTGGACCTGAACGGGGACGGGGTCATCCCGCCCCTGAAGTACCGGGTGCTCTACCGGGACGAGTTCAGCGACGAGGGGGCTGCCCGGGCGTCGGACACCTGGAACTACACCACGGTGAAGCGCATTCTGAAAAACCCGGTGTACCTGGGCCACACCCTGCTGGGCAAGAGCCGGAAGGTGAGTGTGAAGTCCAGGAAGAAGGTGCCGGTGGACCCGGAGGAATGGGCGGTGACGGAGAACACCCATCCGCCCCTGGTGACCCAAAAGCTCTACGAGCGCGCCCAGGCCAACCTGGGCCGGGGCAGCCGGAACTACCGGGCCTATGACCACGTCCGCAAGAGTATCTTCGGCGGCGTGGCGGTGTGCGCCAAGTGCGGCCACGCCCTGTGCTCCTGCGGCACGGTGTACAAGGGCGAGCGGGAGAAGTACTGGTACCTGGGCTGTACCCACAAGCGCCAGGACATCGCCGACCCCTGCGAGGGGGTGCGCGTCCGCTACGCCGACCTGATGGAGCTGGTCCGCCGGGACATCAACGCCCTCCTCGCCCGCGGCGACCAGGACATGGACGCCCTGGCCAGAGAGGCGGTGCGGCGGCTGGGCAGCGAGGAAAGCATCGACGAGCGGAAGCGCCAGCGGGAGCAGGCGGAGGCCCGGCTGTCCGTGATCGACAAGATGGTGGCCAAGCTGTACCTGGACAACGCCGAGGGCAGGGTCGACGATGACCGCCTCCGGCGGCTCACAGCCGACCTGGAGCGGGAGTCCGCCGGGCTCAAGGCCACGTTGGCAGAGCTGAGCGCCGCCACCCCCGGGGAGCAGGTGGCCGAGAACTACCGGCGGTTCCTCGACCTGGCCCGGCAGTACACCCACATCGACGTTCTGGACCGGGACACCCTGCTGACCTTTGTGGAGCGCATCGAGGTGGGGCCAAAGGAGCTGCTGCCCGGCACGGAGAAGGTCACCCATCGCAACCAGCCCTACCGCCAGAGCATCCGCATTTACTACAAGTTCATCGGGGCTTTGGATGGGGAAACACCACAAGATGTTGTGTCTTTCCCGCTGGATGACCACAAGAATGGCGAAGCTGCCCTTGGCGTTCCCTACAACAAACAGGGGTGCGGCTCCATCTTAAACGGGGAAAAGAGGCCCAAAGCACCGGCAAAACGACGGAAACCGGCCTGAAAAATTGGCGGTTTTGACCACAAAAGTGCCGTTTAAGATGGAGGAGGTACACCAAGGGAGGTGGGCGTGAACCTGAAGCAGGGCTACAACGGCGACCTCACCTCCCGCCAGGCCGGCTCCGTCGGCGGCCAGATGGTCAAGAACGTGACACCCGTGCGAAAGACGAGTTTTTGGCGAAATAGTCGGACCGCACAGGGACATCAAACGCTAATCCAGTACATAGTTACAATTGCCGTATAGCTCACATTGTTACATGGTATGGGTTTTCTCCATATCCTGCCTGTTCCAGAGTAGTGCGTATGTTGTCGAGTTTATCAGCAATGCAGACTAAGCTTGCTACCACTCGCCTTGAATATTCATAGGCGAGTTGCATCATGTCCTCAGAGATTTTATCTGTATCCCCATTGTGCAGAAAGTTAGAGCGCTCTTTATAGATGGCATTGATGTTTTTTGCTATGCGCTCACTTTCTTCTCTGTTATGTCCTAATAAGACCGCTACAGTTCGTTTCAATCGGTAGGATAACTCTGCATTTCCCCCAATCAACATTTCAAGGATAGTCACTCTCATTATAAAACTAAGATACAGATTGCTTGTCCGACAAGACTCATGAAAGAAAAGAAGCATTCTTTTTACAATTGGAGGAAATTGTTCATCCATTCTCATTTGAAGCAATTGCGGAATCTGCGTTCTTTCTTGAGACGAAAGGCTTAGCAACGGGTAAATGTGCATAGCGCTTGTCATGCATGACTGGTGTCGTCCGTTTGGTAATAGAATGCCATCTCTAATGACGATTGGGTGCCAGCATCCAAACTGACTCGGCTTAATCACTCGAAGTACATCCATAATTGGCTCGAAATCTGTTGTGTCATTTGTTTCTTTAACAAAAATTAGATAATATGGATTATCCCTATCGTTTGTAAATGGGATAATAGAAAAAGAATCTTCCATTTCCAACCAACTATGGACGCTGTTATAGAGTTTCTCGTCGGTAAGGCCGTCATCTATAGTATGCTCTTTGTTTGATTGTTGTACTTTTTTAATTTCCCATCCATTTATTGAAAAACCTACCATTGACTCGTCAACACCGCACAGCGGTATAATTATCATATCATTCATTTTGCTTGTTCCTCAGTATTTTTAAAAAATTTGGATAATCAAATTTGCATCCAAGTAAAAACCTTTTTCTCTGTCATAAACAATCCTCCGTGTGTAGAACCTTCAAATGTTCCTGAATTTTAATCGTCTCCTTAAGTAACTCTAAGATAACATCATAATTAACCTTCGAGGACACAATAACATTAGCAAGCACCGTTCCTTCACCAAAGCGATTATGCAACATACTTTTGCCATCGGGTCAGAAATTAACCTCATTTGGTAGCGACCTCAAATATGACAATTCAAATCTTTGCAGGATAATCTTGAAAGCCAGCTTCAGGCGCAACCACTTGCCCTTCTCCGAAAACTTCGTGTTTTACAATAGCTCCTGTCGGCATAGAAGTTCTTCTGAATCGCTGCAAGCAGTAATTTTTCCTGTGATTTCAGATACTTTTTCAGAAACAGCGGTATTAATGTATTGCTTCCAAGCAGGGGCCTCCAGAATATCTCTGTGAGACTCGCACTTAACAATCAATTCTCTGAGTTTTTCGGGATTTGCCTCATTCGCCTTAAACATTGCAACAAAGTATCTCTGAAACTGCTCCAATGTTAGCGGAACAATATCCAGCCGTTGCCTCACATCATCCTTTGTATACCAAATGCCATGCCTAAAGGTTTCTGCAGTGTTGGTGTCGATATGAATAGCAATAAACATACCGTATACAGGCTTATCATATTTCAGAACCGCATCAGAAATATGCCGTCTGACAGGTTCACCCTCCATTGCTTCTTGACGGGAAGAAGTTGACATAGTGACCTCAGTTAAAATTGTAAAGTCACGAAACTCACAATATAGATCGCCTTTTCCACCACCCGCAGCCGATACGGGTAAAAAATCAGAGTCTAATTTGAAACCACGGACTTCATAAGGCTTATTGACCATATGATTAATTGCCAATGCCGCACGCCACAGTGTCCATTCAAGATACGCAGGAGTTTCATCCTTGGGCACTTCGATGGCGTTGTCCTCGTCATAGACAAACTTGCCACCACCTCGGATTAGCAGAGTCATATAATCTCGGATTTCTCTCCACTGATTGCATTGATTATTGGCATACTGAATTTCATCCGTTTGAGCGAGGACATTTTCGAGCCTCTGCCTTGCAATATTGATTTCAGCCGGAGTATTTAGAGGCAGATCAGAAATGTCATATAGAATATGGCGCTCTTTCATCTGTTGGATCAAATCGTTCAACAAAGCTTTAGCGACTTCTGCATTGTCGGTAGGAAGAGGCGCACCAGTGCAGAGCAACTTATACTGCTCTATAATAGGCGCTGAACTTGCGGAGGCTTTTGCGAGTTTCTCTGCCAGAACATGCTTTGCTGGTACAATGACAAGGCCTCTGCCTTTGCGTTGGAATATACCAGAGATGCGAAGATATCGCATATTCATATCACTGTAATCCAAGAAATTATCAGGCTTTTTATCATAGTTTTTGCCCCTTTTAACAATTTCCTCCTTATCAAAGGGACGCTTAGCAGGGGCAGTAGCCCTCCGTTGACGTAGATCAAGGATATTGTCAACCACCTCTTGCAAACTATAGCTGGGATTGGTGGTGTGCCCCCATAGAGCAAATTCGATTCTGCTCAGCTCAGAGGAACCCGTACGCTTCTCAAGCTCCAGCATAATTGCCAGCAGCCACCTTAACGGAGAAAAATAGTGCGTACCATCTGTTATCGGAAACTGCTCAACGCTCATCGCTCGGAGGTAGCATTCCTGTACCGCAGGGTATGTATCTGCTTTTAAAAACGATCTACCAAAGGGTGTAATGTCGTCTAATGCGCCGAGATCCTCCTGCCGACCGTCCTTCTTCTGAAGTTGCGGATAAATCAAGCCGTTTCTGGCAAACATCAACCGCCATTTACGAGCATGACTTCCGGAACTGTCCTTCCCCTCTGTATTCTGAATTATGCCTTTTTCATCAAGTAAATTCATAAATCTAAGTTCATTTTCCCGACCATGAAGATGTCCAACAAACGCAGAGTTAGCAAAGACAGAGAAACCTTCTTGAATTCGATTAGGATTGCGCAGGCCAGTGTTACCAACCAGCCATATTTTAATCTGTTCTTTCATACTACACTCCCCAATCAATACCCAACAAAAAGGTACTCCTGTGCGAAATTTCTATGTGTTTTTGCTTTGCTTTGATTGCCAAAAGAATACTTATAGTTTACCGGGATTACTTCTACATGTTCCTTATATTTTGCCATAATTGCGACCATCTCATCTTGCGTAGGCAAGCTATTTGAGGAATAGGAAACGATCAGAATGCTATTTGCAAATTTCCTAAACAGATGACCAAACGCATCTGATGCGCCTTTGCGGGTAGCAAACGGCGTAGGATACGATTTAAACTTCTTGGTTTGTGTATGTTGCTGAATTTCAACGCCCTTCCAGTCACGGGCAAGGCCTTCGACAAAATGGTATCTGCGAACATATTCATTGTCAGATAAAGGAGAGTAGTATGGTGGATCAATGTAAACCATGTCCGGTTGTTCCACCCTCAGATCCATTGCATCTCCCTGCTTAGAGCAATTAATCTGTCCATTGTCAAATATCGCCTTATTGACCGCCCTAACAGCCTCTAAGAACTGCTGGGCTAGCGTTTTTTGTAAATCCTTACGGCCATCATTGTACCGCTGCCCTGTGTAGGTAAATATACCACGGGGGCGCTTCTTCATGCAGGCACGAATCAACGCTGTCATTGCAATAGCGTGTTTGTATTGATCCTTGATTGCGGCAATATTGGTACGTAGTGTATCAATCAAATCATTCTCTTCGTCGGTGTAGTAAAGCCCCTTAAAGGTTGATGCGACAAAATGATCGGACTCTCTATGTGTAACCAGCAGTTCTTTTGCTTCCTCTAACGGCAGAGTAACAAAATTGTTCTCTACCATTGCTTTAGTGAACGTTGCAGACATCGCCATATAATCGTTACTGATTACAGCTTTGCCCTGTGTTTTGAACATATAGCCAACGATACCGGAACCAGAGAAAAGATCAACTACGGTATTCACTTTAAATTGTGAGGCAACCGACCATATTTCGGACAACAGTTTGCTCTTTGAACCCATAAACCGAGTAGGGGGATAAGCTGACACTTGCTCTGGCAAAGGCTGATGAAGCAGTTTAACTACAGTATGTTGTTTTGGGGGAATGGTGACAATAACATCCTCACCCTTGCGAGTGCTTCCATTACAAGAAATATGTCGCTTTGTTTGAACTACATCAATATTGAAAGGAGCATACAACTCGTGCACCAACGGATGATTGGAATTTGTTAAAATGACATGACATCCACGTTCATGTAGAGTCAGAATTATCTTCGCAAGCTCAATATGATCTTCCTCGTAAAACTGTTCTTTGGTATATCGCTTAAAATCTGCGTATTCAGAAATAGGCAAATATGGAGGATCCAAGAAAACAAAGTCTCCTGGTTGAGCATAATGCTCTAAGACCAGCAGATAGTCGCCGCATAATATATCTGCTTTTTTTAATGCCTCGGATGCTGCTCTCAAACCAGCCTCATCGCAGATTTTTGGATTTTTGTATTTCCCATAGGGAACATTAAATTGTCCCTGCTTATTGACACGATATAATCCATTAAAGCAAGTTCTGTTCAAAAATATCATTCTTGCAGCAGCTTCCGCCTTGGGAAGTGCCGTCCATTCCTGACTGCGGATGGCATAAAACATCTCGGAAGTATTTTCATACTGTTTAAGGAGTCGAATGACATTCTCTACATGATCGGCAACTTCCCGGTACATGTTAATCAATTCAGGATTGCTGTCTGCAATAATTGCACTTTCTGGCCGCAAAGCAAAGAACATTGCACCACCGCCAAAGAATGGCTCAATATATCGACCATAAGAGCTGGGCACTTTAGGTAAGAGATTGCCTAACATCTGTGTTTTGCCGCCAGCCCATTTTAGAATAGGCTTGGCTTGAACAGGCTCAATTCTTCTAACCGCTTGTTCCGCCATTATACTCGCCCCCTTTCATTTAATGGTATCTTGAGTTAATTCCATAATATCGCCTATATCACACTGCAAAGCCGTACAAATTTTAACCAGCACATCTGTAGTGACATTTTCACTTTTACCGAGTTTTGCTATCGAAGCATGACTAATACCAGCAGCAACACATAAATCTTTTTTCTTCATATCACGATCGATTAAAATCTTCCATAATTTTTTATAACTAACCGCCATAGTCCATGCCTCAACGCCAAATATGTAATTATTTTGAAGAACTCATAGATTATAGAAATAATTTCAGCAAACGCTGAATTTGGTTATATTTTATCATAGTTTTTCTATGGTTTCAAGATATGTGGCAAAACTTTGCCGAAAAGCCGCCTTTTAATTGGTGAGAAATTTTAAAAAGACTGTGCTTTTGCGTACAAATTTTGACTATTTTCTTTCGTCTTCCTGCGTAATCCAACGCGCCAAATTGACACTTTTGACTTCCATAGTGCCACCCACCTTTGATAATCAATATGTAGAACTCAATTTTTTAGAGAGTGGTCAACACCCAACAAAAGATTCTAGAAAAAGCGCCCCAGGCAAACCAAACCGACGTGTACGTCGGCATTTAATCCATGCAGTTGACCCGAACCAAAGTGTTACGGGAGCACCGGGAGTGCTGTGCAAACAGGCTTTTTGCGTTGCAACCTAAGGAACGCAGATATTTAGTAGCAAACACAGCAGTGGTCTGGATGCTACCCTCGTTAAAAGAATGGTACTGGCAGATGCCTATGATAAAGACAATTAGATGGCGACGGCGTCAGGCAGAGACAGCCCGGCGCAGGAAAAGGCCTCTCTTGGTCGAAGCCATACTCCAGATAACCATTAGACTGTCCACTGAGATTCGGTCAGGTGGCGATGTTCGCGGCGCTCCACCATGAGCGCCTCTTCCTCTCACAAATCGTATTGATTATACCACATTCTTCCCCCATTGCCTACACTTTTCCCCTTTGGGCTTGAATCAGCCGCTTCGCCTCTTGCCAGCTGCCCCATTGTCCGCTGTTGAAGTGTTGGCGCAGTTTGCGGAGGGCGGTGGTCAGGGGTTTTTGGGCTCCGCTGGGGCCGTTGTAGTTCAGGTGGA
>CANQMK010000062.1 GCA_947624895.1 uncultured Oscillospiraceae bacterium
GTGCATGGTCTTCTCCGTGGACACCATGGACAAGGAGACCTGGTCCAACAAGACCGGCGACCCCCGCTGGCGGGCCGAGCGCCACGAGCAGTGGATGGCCTATCTCTGCGACGAGATGGTGCCCTTCATCCGCCAGATGGTCAACGAGCGCAACGGCTGGGAGGGCTACCCCGGCGTCATCGCCTTCGGCTGTTCCCTGGGCGCCACCCACGCCGCCAACCTCTTCTTCCGCCGCCCCGACCTCTTTGACGGGATGCTGGCCCTCAGCGGCATCTACGACGCCGCCTACGGCTTCGATGGCTATATGGACGACCTGGTCTACCTCAACTCCCCCGTCCACTTCCTCCAGGGCATGAGCCCCGACCACCCCAGCATCCAGCGCTACAACAATGGCCGGGGGATCATCTGCGTGGGCCTGGGCGCCTGGGAGCAGCCGGAGACCACCCGGCGGGTGGACGAGCTGTGTCGGCAAAAGGGCATCCAGATCTGGGTAGACTACTGGGGCTACGACGTGAACCACGACTGGCCCTGGTGGCACAAGCAGGTCGCCTATTTCGCCCCCTTCCTGCTGGACTGAGCCCCCTTTTCGGACGGAACGCGCTTTTCGGAATATAGAAAGAAGGAAATACACCGATGAAAAACATGGTCTTTCTCTCCCCCAACTTCCCCACCAACTACTGGCAGTTCTGCCGGGAGTTGAAAAACAACGGGCTGAACGTCCTGGGCGTGGGGGACGCCCCCTATGACGACCTGGCCGACGAGCTGAAGGACAGCCTGACGGAGTACTACAAGGTGGACACCCTGGAGGACTATGAGCAGGTCTACCGGGCGGTGGCCTACTTCGCCTGGCGCTACGGCAAGATCGACTGGCTGGAGTCCAACAACGAGTATTGGCTGGAGCAGAACGCCGCCCTGCGGACCGACTTCCACATCACCTCCGGCTTCCAGGTGGAGGATATGCCCCGGGTGAAGTTCAAGTCCGAGATGA
The DNA here is from genome assembly GCA_947624895.1 of uncultured Oscillospiraceae bacterium. Lineage (GTDB taxonomy): Bacteria > Bacillota > Clostridia > Oscillospirales > Oscillospiraceae > MGBC124762. Next base: position 989 of record CANQMK010000062.1, read on the forward strand.
AGAAGTACTACGCCCTGGCGGGCATCCCCGCCGCCCGGTGGCATCTGGTGGCGGAGAAAAAGGACGCCCTGGACTTCATCCGGGAGGTGGGCTGGCCGGTCATCGTCAAGCCGGACAACGGCGTGGGGGCCAGCGACACCCACAAGCTCTCCTCCGAGGAGGATCTGGACCATTTCTTCCAGACCAAGCGGGACGTGCCCTATATCATGGAGGAGTTCGTCCACGCCGAGGTGAACTCCTACGACGCCATCATCGACTCCCAGGGCAACCCCCTCTTTGAGACGGGGAACATCACCCCCATGTCCATCATGGACATCGTCAACGAGGAGGACAACTCCATCTACTATATCCTCAAGTCCCTCCCCGCCGACACCCGCAAGGCGGGCCGGGCGGCGGTGAAGGCCTGGGAGGTCAAGAGCCGGTTCGTCCACTTCGAGTTCTTCCGCCTCACCCAGGACCAGGCGGGCCTGGGGAAGAAGGGGGACGTGGTGGCGCTGGAGGTGAATATGCGCCCCTGCGGCGGCTTCACCCCCGACATGATGAACTTCGCCCACTCCACCAGCGTCTACAAGATCTGGGCGGATATGATCGCCTTTGACCACTCCACCGTCCCCGAGGGGGAACACGCCTTCTGCGCCTTCGCGGGCCGTCGGGACGGGAAGGACTTCGTCCTCAGCCATGAGGACCTGCTGGCCAAATACGGGCCCCAGATGCGGATGGTGGAGCGCATCCCCGACGTGCTGGCCGACGCCATGGGCAACCAGATGTACGTGGCCGTCTTCCCCACCGAGGCCAAGCTGAAGGCCTTCTACAAGGACGTGCTCAAGACCAAGACCAAGGGGAAGGGCGGGAAGTGACCGCTCCGGTCGTCCAGGGTGAGGCCAGTATAGCACATTTGTTTTAGCTTGTCAACCTTTTTCCGGGTAGTTGTGAAAATTTTTCAAAAAAATTTTTCGCGCCGCCGGTCCCAGGGGGTCTCAGCCCTCCCGGGACCGGCGGCGCTGTCTGGTTTTTTCCGCTTGGCAGGCGGGCGCTCAGCCCGCCAGGGCGGCCTTGATGCTGTCCGCCACGGCGTCCTGGTCCTGGCACATCACCAGCAGGACGGTGCCGTCCTCCAGCGTCTCCACCTTGGCGCTGGAGGCGATGGCGTACTGGTCCTCCAGGTAGTTGGCAAAGCTGTTCTTCTGGTTCTCCACGTAGCCCTCCAGGCCGTCCTTCACCGCGTCCTCCCTCCCCTGGGCGGGGAGGATGGCCGCCACGGCGTAGGCCTGGACGTTCATCAGGGACAGGGACAGGCCGTAGGCGCTCACGTCCTCCGGGGCGATCCCCAGGACGGAGAAGTACATCTCCAGCTCCTCCGGAGCGATGTCGTCGCCGTTGGTCATCACGGGGTGGACGTCGTTGCTCTCCTGGTCCCGGGCGGCGGTGATGGCCTGGGCGTAGGCGTCGGCCAGCTCCGCCGGGTCCTTGGCGGCGGTCTTCCCCCCGGCGCAGGCGGCCAGGGACAGGCACAGGGCGGCGGCGGTGAGCAGGGACAGGATACGGGTCGTTTTCATTCCACTCTCTCCTTTTTTCCAAATAATAGGTTAGACGGCGGCCTTGGCGGAAAGTTCCCCCTTTTCCACCGCGAGGCAAAAACAGCCCCCGGGCAGCAGGGCGCCGCTGAGCAGGCCCTCCGCCGCCGGGTCCTCCACCTCCCGGGCGATGAGCCGCCGCAGGGGGCGGGCCCCGCCCCGCTCCGCCAGGGCCCGCTCCACCAGCCGCTCCACCGCCTCCGGCGGGGCCTCCAGCCGCACCCCGTGGGCGGCCAGGCGCTGTGCCGCCTGGTCCAGGAGCGTCCGGGCGATGGCGGCCAGCTCCGCCCGGCCCAGGGGGTCGAAGCAGACGATCTCGTCCAGCCGCCCCAGAAACTCCGGGCGGAAAAAGCCCCGGGCCGCCTCCAGCGCCGCCTGCCGGGCGGCCTGGGCCCCCGTCTCCCCGCCGAAGCCCAGGGGGCCCTTGGAGGCCCGCTCCGAGCCCAGGTTGGAGGTGAGCACCACCACGGCGCTGCGGAAGTCCGCCCGGACCCCCTGGCCGTCGGTGAGCACCCCCTCCTCCATGATCTGGAGCAACAGGTCGGCCACCGAGGGGTGGGCCTTCTCCACCTCGTCAAAGAGGATGAGGCTGTACGGCTGGCGGCGCACCTGGCGGGTGAGCTGGCCGCCGTCGTCGTAGCCCACGTAGCCCGGCGGGGCGCCCACCAGCCGGGCGGCGGTGTGCTTGTCCCGGTACTCGGACATATCGAAGCGGATGAGCCGCTGGGGACTGCCGAAGAGGTGGGCGGCCAGGGCGCGGCACAGCTGGGTCTTGCCCACCCCGGTGGGGCCCAGGAAGAGGAAGGAGCCCGCCGGGCGGTTGGGGTCCCGCAGGCCCAGCCGGCCCCGGCGCACCGCCTGGGCCACCGCCCGCACCGCCCTGGGCTGGCCCACCACCTCCCGGGCCAGCTCCCCCTCCAGGGCGGCCAGGCGCTCCCGCTCGGCCCCGGTGAGGCGGCTCACCGGGATGCCGGTCCAGGTGCTCACCACCCGGGCCACCGTCTCCGGTCGCACCTCCTCCCGCCGACCCCGACGGCGGCGCTGGCGCAGCTCCTGGGCCTGGCATTCAAAGCTCTGCTGGGCCTCCCGGAGGAGGAGGCAGCGGTGGTAGTCCCGCAGGGCCACCGCCCGCTCCCGCTCGGCGGCGGCCTGGCGGGCCCGGCGCTCCAGCTCCGCCACCTCCGCCCACTTCGCCTCCGGCTCCAGCCGCTCCAGGGCGGCGGCCTCGTCCATCAGGTCCACCGCCTTGTCCGGGAAGCGCCGCTGGGGGAGGTAGCGCCCCGCCAGCTCCACCGCCGCGGCCAGGGCCTCGTCGGGGATGGTGAGGCCGTGGTGGGCCTCGTACCGGGGCCGCAGGCCCTTGAGGATCTCCAGGGTCCGATCCGGGTCCGGCTCGGACACCGTCACCGGCTGGAACCGCCGCTCCAGGGCCACGTCCTTTTCGATGTAGCGGCGGTACTCCTCCAGGGTGGTGGCCCCCACCACCTGGAGCTCCCCGCGGCCCAGGGCGGGCTTGAGCAGGTTGGCCGCGTCGATGGCCCCCTCGGCGCTCCCCGCGCCCACCACCGTGTGCAGCTCATCCAGAAAGAGGATGGCGTCCCCCGCCCGCTTCAGCTCGGCCAGGATGCCCCGCACCCGCTCCTCGAACTCCCCCCGGTACTTGGTCCCCGCCACCATGGAGGCCATGTCCAGGCTCAGAAGCCGCTTGCCCCGCAGGTCCTCCGGCACCCGCCCCTCCGCCAGGGCCTGGGCCAGCGCCTCCGCCACGGCGGTCTTCCCCACCCCCGGCTCCCCCACCAGGGCGGGGTTGTTCTTGGTGCGCCGGGACAGGATCTGGATTACCCGGGCCAGCTCCTTCTCCCGGCCGATCACCGGGTCCAGGGCTCCCTGCCGGGCCAGGGCGGTGAGGTCCCGGGTGAATTGGTCGGTGAGGCGGGTGTCGCCCCCCTCGCTCTTGGGCCGGGGGGCGCGGTAGGGGTTGCCGCCGGGACAGCGGCTGGGATCGGGATACATGGGCATATCAAACCCTCCTTTGTCTGCTTCTCCCAGTTTTGCCAGCGACCGGCGGGGTTATACCCCGCCGGGGGCCTTTCCCGCCGCCTGTTTTTCCACCCCGGGCCGCCCTTTTTCCAACCGGGCCGGAGGGCGCAAGATTTCCCTTGCAATTTTCAAAATCTGTGATAGAATAGCCTTAGACGGGGAGACCCGTCGTGTGTGTGATTTCCAGCCAGGAACGGAGGTGTATTCCAATGGCCTACAAGATCGGCAGCGACTGCGTCAGCTGCGGCTCCTGCGAGGGCGGTTGCCCCGTGGGCGCTATCTCCCAGGGTGACGAGCACTACGTCATCGACGCCGGGGCGTGCATCGAGTGCGGCGCCTGCGCCGACACCTGCCCCATGGGCGCCATCTCCCAGGAGTAATACATCCGCCAAAAAAGACGGGACGCCCCGGCGGGGCGTCCCGTTCTTTTGTCGTGGTCGGGGGGCGCTGGTCCCTCCGGCCAAGGGTTTCTTTTTGCCGCCTAGTTCTTCAGGCTCTGGAGGGGGGCGGGGATGCGGCCGCCCCGGGCGATGAAGGGGGCGCTGGACTGGGGGTGGACGGGCATCACCGGGGCGGAGCCCAGCAGGCCGCCGAACTCCACCGTCTCCCCCACGCCCTTGCCGGGCGCCGGGATGAGGCGCACGGCGGTGGTCTTGGAGTTGACCATGCCGACGGCGGCCTCGTCGGCGATGATGGCGGCGATGGTCTCCGCCGGGGTGTCCCCGGGGACGGCGATCATGTCCAGCCCCACCGAGCACACGCAGGTCATGGCCTCCAGCTTGTCCAGGGACAGCACGCCGCTCTGGGCGGCGGCGATCATCCCCTCGTCCTCGCTCACCGGGATGAAGGCCCCGGACAGGCCGCCCACGCTGGAGGAGGCCATGACGCCGCCCTTCTTCACCGCGTCGTTGAGCAGGGCCAGGGCGGCGGTGGTGCCGTGGGCGCCGCAGGTCTCCAGGCCCATCTCCTCCAGGATGCGGGCCACGCTGTCCCCCACCGCCGGGGTGGGGGCCAGGGAGAGGTCCACGATGCCGAAGGGCACGCCCAGGCGGCGGCTGGCCTCCTGGGCCACCAGCTGGCCCATGCGGGTGATGCGGAAGGCGGTCTTCTTCACCGTCTCCGCCACCACGTCAAAGCTCTGGCCCTTCACCGCCTGGAGGGCGGAGTGGACCACCCCGGGGCCGGAGACGCCCACGTTGATGACCCGGTCCCCCTCCCCTACGCCGTGGAAGGCGCCGGCCATGAAGGGGTTGTCCTCCACCGCGTTGCAGAAGATCACCAGCTTGGCGCAGCCGAATCCGCCCCGGTCGGCGGTGCGCCGGGCGGTCTCCTTCACCATCCGGCCCATGAGGGCAACCGCGTCCATGTTGATCCCCGCCTTGGTGGTGCCCACGTTCACGCTGGCGCAGACCAGGTCGGTCTGGGCCAGGGCCTGGGGGATGGCCACGATGAGCCGACGGTCCGCCGGGGTCATCCCCTTCTGCACCAGGGCGGAGAAGCCGCCGATGAAGTTCACCCCCACCGCCTTGGCCGCCGCGTCCATGGCCTGGGCGAAGGGGACGTAGTCCTCCGTGTCCGACGCCCCGGCCACCAGGGCCATGGGGGTGACGGAGACCCGCTTGTGGACGATGGGGATGCCGAACTCCCGCTCGATGTCCTCCCCCGTCTTCACCAGGTCCTGGGCGGAGCGGGCGATCTTGTCGTAGATCTTCCCACAGGCGGCCTTGGGGTCCTCGTCGCAGCAGTCCAGCAGGGAGATCCCCATGGTGATGGTCCGCACGTCCAGGTGCTGCTGGTCGATCATGCGGATGGTGTCCAGTATCTCGTTGTTGTTGAACATGGGCATGGCGTTTCCCCCTGTCTGCGGGCTCTGGCGACGCGTCCGGCTGGGCGCGGGGTCAGATGCGGTGCATGGCGTTGAAGATGTCCTCTCTCTGCATCCGGATGGACAGGCCCCGGGCCTCCCCCTCCTTTTGCAGGAGCTCGGCCAGGTCGGCGAAGGGCAGGTCGCTGTCTTTGGCGTCCACCAGCATGATCATGGTGAAATACTCCTGCAAAACGGTCTGGCTGATGTCCAGCACGTTGACCTGGTGCTGGCTCAGCAGGGCGCAGACGGCGGCGATGATGCCCACGGTGTCCTTGCCGATGACGGTGACGATGGCGCGCATAGGAAAAATTCCTCCTTTTCACAGCCGCCCTCCCCGCCCGCCGGGGCGGGAGGCGGTCTTATCGAAGTTCGTCCAGCGTGAGCTCAAAGGCGGGCAGGAAGTGCTTGATGAAGTAGTCCAGCTCGGGCAGGTCCATGGCGTCCAGGGCGGCGCGGGTCTGGCGGGCGGCCAGCTTGAACTCGCTGTTGGCCGCCCGGAGCTCCTCCAGGCACTTGATGTGGGCGGCCAGCTTGTCCGCCGCCTTCACCACCGCCAACAGCGCCGGGTCCAGCTCCTCCTTCACGTAGGGGGCGAAGGCGGGGCGCAGCTCCTCGGGCAGCATGGACAGCAGTTTCTCCGCCGCCACCCGCTCCACCGCCTTGTAGGCGTCCTTGATGGCGGGGTTGTCGTACTTCACGGGGGTGGGCAGGTCGCCGGTGAGGATCTCGGAGGCGTCGTGGTAGAGCCCGGCCACGGCGGCCTCGTTGGGGTCCACGGCGGAGCCGTATTTCTCCCGACCGATGACGGCCAGGGCGTGGGCCAGCACCGCCACCATGTGGGAGTGCTCCTGGATGTTCTCCACCCGGGTGTTTCGCATCAGGCCCCAGCGGTCGATGCAGTTCATCCGGCCCAGCAGGGCGAAAAAGCTGTAACTCAACGGGCCATCTCCTTGCAAAATAAGTCGGGGACGTGTAAAATAGCAAAAGCTATTCTACCAAATTCTCTTCCAAAGCGCAAGGGGGTCTTTCCATGCGGTTCGCCATCTACACCCTGGGCTGTAAAGTCAACCAGTACGAGTCCCAGGCCCTGGAGCGCCAGGGGGCGGCCCGGGGGCACACCCTGGTGGCCTTTGAGGCGGAGGCGGATGCCTACATCATCAACACCTGCACCGTCACCGCCGTCAGCGACCAGAAAAACCGCCAGGTCATCCGCCGGGTCCGGCGGGAGCGGCCCGGGGCGGTGGTGGCGGTGTGCGGCTGTTTTCCCCAGACCCACCCCGGCGCGGCGGAGGAGTTGGGGGCGGACCTGGTGTGCGGCACCGGCGACCGGGGCCGGTTCTGGGACCTGCTGGAGGCGGCCCTGGCCCGGCGGGGCGGGCCGGTGACGGCGGTGGACGACGCCCTGGGCCGCCGGGCCTTCGAGGAGCTGCCCGCCGGGGGGCTGGCAGGCCGGACCCGGTGTATGCTCAAGGTGGAGGACGGCTGCGCCAACTTCTGCTCCTACTGTATCATCCCCTACGCCCGGGGGCCGGTGCGCTCCCTCCCCCTGGAGCGGGCGGTGGCCCAGGCCGCCGCTATGGCGGAGGCGGGGTACCGGGAGATGGTGGTCACCGGCATCGAGCTGTCCTCCTGGGGCAGGGACCTGCCGGGCAGGCCGGAGCTGGCCGACCTCATCGAGGCCCTGTCCGACGCCGCGCCGGGTCTGCGCCTGCGCCTGGGCAGTCTGGAACCCCGGACGGTGACGGAGGACTTCTGCCGCCGGATGGCCCGCCTGCCCAACCTCTGCCCCCACTTTCACCTCTCCCTCCAGTCCGGCTGTGCCCGGACGCTGAAGGCCATGAACCGCCGGTATGACCCGGAGCGCTACCGCCTGTCGGTGGAGCTTCTGCGGGGGGCCTTTTCCGACCCCGGCCTCACCACCGACCTCATCGTGGGCTTCCCCGGGGAGACGGAGGCGGACTTCCGGGAGAGCCTGGCCTTCGTGGAGGACTGCGCCTTCTCCGCCCTCCACGTCTTCCCCTACTCCCGGCGGCCCGGGACTCCGGCGGACAAGCTGCCCGACCAGGTGCCCAGCGGGGAGAAAAAGCGCCGGGCCCAGGCGGCGGGGGAACTGGCCCGGGCCCTCCGACAGCGATATCTGGAGCGGCAGGTGGGCAAGACCCTGGAGGTGCTCTTCGAGGAGGAGCGGGACGGGCTCTATCAGGGCCACGCCCCCAACTACACCCTGGTGAAGGTCGCCGGGCGCGATCTCCACAACCAGACCCGCCCCGCCCGGGTCCGCGCCGCCGGAGACGGCTTCCTGCTGGCCGACCTGGCGGACTGACCGGGGCCTCCCCCACTCTCTCAGCGCGAAAAACGGACGGCATGGCGCAGGCCATGCCGTCCGTTTATTTTGCTCTGTCCTCCCCCGGCTCGGGCCGGGGCGTCTGGTCAGCCCTCCACAGGGGGCTGGGGCGGGATGAGGGGCTGGGGCGCGGGCTGGGAAGTCGGGTTGAGGCCGTAGTTGTCCACCGTGGCGGGGTCCTCCCCCCGGAGGATGGCCATCATCTCCTGGCCGGTGATGGTCTCCTTTTGCAGCAGATACCCGGCCACCGCGTCCAGGTCCGCCCGGTTCTGCTCCAGGATGTCCCGGGCCTCCCGGTGGCAGGTGGCGATGATGTCGGCGATCTCCTTGTCCACCTGGGCGGCGGTGTCCTGGGCGCAGGTGAGGCCGTAACCCCCGTCCAGGTACTGGTTCTGAAGGGTGGCAAGGCCCATGGGACCGAACTTGTCGCTCATGCCGAACATGGTGACCAGCTTCCGGGCCAGGTCGGTGGCCCGCTCGATGTCGTTGGAGGCCCCGGAGGTCTGGGTGCCGAAAACCAACTCCTCGGCGCATCGGCCCCCCAGGAGGGTGCGGATCTCGGTGTGCAGGTCCTCCTTGGTCATGAGGAACTTCTCCTCTTCCGGGGTCTGCATGGTGTAGCCCAGGGCGCCCTGGGTGTGGGGAACGATGGTGATCTTGGTCACCGGCTCGGCGTCCTTCTGCTTGGCGGCCACCAGGGCGTGGCCCACCTCGTGGTAGGCGATGAGCTTCTTCTCCTTCTCGGTGAGCACCGTGCCCTTCTTCTCACTCCCGGCGATGACCAGCTCAAAGGAGCTGAGCAGGTCCTGCTGGTTCACCGCCCGGCGACCGTGGCGCACCGCCCGGAGGGCGGCCTCGTTCACCAGGTTGGCCAGGTCCGCCCCCACCGCCCCGGCGGTGGCCTGGGCGATCTTGTTCAGGTCCACGTCCTCGGCCAGGCGGATGTTCCGGGTGTGGACCTGGAGGGTGGCCAGCCGCCCGGCCAGGTTGGGCCGGTCCACGGTGATGCGCCGGTCAAAGCGCCCGGGGCGGAGCAGGGCCTTGTCCAGCACCTCGGGCCGGTTGGTGGCGGCCAGGACGATGACCCCCTTGGTGGGGTCGAAGCCGTCCAACTCGGCCAGGAGCTGGTTGAGGGTCTGCTCCCGCTCGTCGTTGCCGCCGAA
>CANQMK010000063.1 GCA_947624895.1 uncultured Oscillospiraceae bacterium
GCGGCCACGTGCCGGGGGTCCACCCCGGCCAGCTCCACCTCGCCCCCGGCGGCGGCGCAGGCGCACAGATAGGTGGCGCAGACGATGCGGTCCCCCATGACGGCGATCTCCCCGCCGTGGAGGGGCGCGCCCCCCCGGATGGACACCGTGGAGCTGCCCGCCCCCTGGACCTGGGCGCCCATGGAGCGCAGGAAGGTCTGGAGCTCCACGATCTCCGGCTCCTGGGCCGCCCCCCGGATCACCGTGACCCCCGGGGCGGCCACGGCGGCCAGCATGGCGTTCTCGGTGGCCCCCACGCTGGGCAGGGGCAGGTGGATCTCCCCCTGGCGCAGCCGGGGGGCGGTACAGCGCAGTCCCTCCGCCCCCTCCTCCACCGTGGCCCCCAGGATCCGCAGGGCCTCCAGGTGCAGGTCGATGGGCCGGGGCCCCAACTCACAGCCGCCGGGGTAGCTGATGGCCGCCTGGCCCAGCCGACCCAGGATGGGCCCCAGGAAGATCACCGACGAGCGCATAGCCCGCATGAGGGCGTCGGGGATGGCGCAGGCGGTGAGGGTGGTGGCGTCCACCCAGACCGCGTCCCCCTCCCAGCCCGTCCGGCACCCCAGGTGCTCCAGGATGGCCAGGGACGCCTCCACGTCGGTGAGCCGGGGGCAGTTGCGCAGGACGCTCACCCCCCGGCCCAGGATGGTGGCGGCCAGCAGGGGCAGGACGCTGTTCTTCGCCCCCTGGATCGTCAGCGCCCCGGAGAGGGGCCGTCCCCCCTCCACCCGCAGCAGTTCCATGTCTGATCCCTCCCTTTTCACAGGCCATCCTATGCCAAAGGGGGGACCTCCGTCACCGGAGGGGCGGCGCGCGCCGGAGAAGGGAACAGCGGGACGGCGGGGCCTCCGTCGCCGGAGGGGTGCCGGGCGGGGGTCAGAGCAGGTCCATGAGGACGTCGTAGATGCGCTGGGCGGCGTCGGAGGGGGTGAGGGCGGCGATGGCCGCCCCCATCTCCCGGCGGCGGGGCGGGTCGTCCAGGAGGGCGCGGGTCAGGTCGAACAGGCCCTGGGGGGTGCACTGGGCTTCGGGGAGGAGGACCGCCCCGCCCTTCTCCGCGGCGGCCCGGGCGTTTTTGGTCTGGTGGTCGCCGGTGACGTTGGGGGAGGGGATGAGCACCGCCGGTTTGCCCAGGGCGGACAGCTCGCTGAGGGTGGAGGCCCCCGCCCGGCACAGCACCAGGTCGGCGGCGGCCATCACCAGGGGCATATCGTAGAGGTAGGGCCGCACCTCCAGCTCCGGGTGGGCGGCCAGGTGGATGTCCTGGCGCTCCAGGCCCTCCAGCACGTCGTCGTAGTACCGCTCCCCCGAGCCGTGGAGCACCCGGAAGGGACAGCCCGCCCGGATGCACAGGGCCAGGAAGTCCACCATCTGCCGGTTCATCTCCGCCGCCCCCAGGGAACCCCAGCTGGCCAGGACCAGCGGCTTGTCGTCGGTAAGGCCCAGCTCCGCCCGGGCCTCCTGGCGGGTGCGGGTGAAAAACTCCGGGCGGACGGGGGTGCCGGTGACGATCACCCGCTCCGGGTGGGGGTAGTGGGACAGGTCGGCGGGCAGGCCCAGCATCACCCGGTCCACGTACTGGGCCAGCCGCCGGGTGGTGAGGCCGGGGACGGCGTTGGACTCGTGGATGGCGGTGGGGATCCCCCGCCGGGCGGCCTCCCGGGTGACGGGGTAGGAGGCGTAGCCCCCGGTGCCCACCACCAGGTCGGGCCGGAAGTCGTCCAGAATGCGCCGGGCCTGGGTCCGGGAGCGGGCGATGTCGGCCACCGCCCGGGCGTTGTGGCGCAGGCCCGCCCAGTTCAGCTTGCGGTAGAAGGAGCTGACCTCCACCCGCTCCAGGGGGAAGCCCTCCTTGGGCACCAGGCGGAACTCCATGGAGTCCCCCGCCGCCCCCACGAAGAGGACCTGGACGTCCCTCTGCCGGGCCTGGAGCATCCGGGCCAGGGCCAGGGCGGGGCTGATGTGTCCGGCGGTGCCGCCGCAGGTGAAAATGACCTTCATGCTCCGCCTCCTCAGCCCAGCCTGGGCGCTTCGATCTGCCGGGATACGCTCAGGATGATGCCCATCTCCCCCAGCTGGATGATCAGCGCCGTCCCCCCGTAGCTGAAGAAGGGCAGGGAGATGCCGGTGGGGGGGATGAGGTTGGTGACCACGCCGATGTTCAGGAAGACCTGCACGGCGGTGAGGGTGGTGATGCCCACGATGAGCAGGGCGCCGAACTTATCCCGGGCGTGGAGGGCCAGCCAGTACCCCCGGAGGATGAGCAGGACGAACAGGGCGATCACCACCAGCGCCCCGATGAAGCCCATCTCCTCGCACCAGATGGAGAAGATGAAGTCGTTGTGCTCCTCGGGCAGGTAGAGGAACTTCTGCATGCTCCGGCCAAAGCCCTTGCCCAGCAGACCCCCGGAGCCGATGGCGTAGAGGGACTGGATGGTCTGCCAGCCGGCGTTCTGGGCGTCGGACCAGGGGTCCCGCCAGGTGGACAGGCGGCGGGCCATGTAGTCGGTGTGGGTCATGATGAACCAGAGCCCGGAGGCCAGCGCCCCGCCGCCGACCACGAACCAGCCCCAGTGGATCCCCCCGGCGAAGAGCACCGCCGCGCCCCCGGCCAGGATGAGGATGGCCCCCGACATATGGGGCTCGATGAGCAGCAGGCCCGCCATGAGCAGCAGGATGACCATATAGGGCAGGAGCTCCAGAAATCCGATCCGCTCCAGGAAATTCAGCACCCGCCCCTTCCGGGTCCTGGGGTCCCACTTCCGCTTTTTCTCCGGCTGGCGGGCGGCCAGCTTGGCGGCGAAAAAGAGGATGACCCCCACCTTGGCGATCTCCGAGGGCTGGAACTGGAAGCCGGGCAGGCGGATCCAGCGGTTGGCCCCCTGGTGGGTGACGCCGATGCCGGGGACCTTCACCAGCAGCAGCAGGACTATCGAGGCGATCAGCGCCACCCTGGCGAACCGGCGGAGGTACTGGTAGTCCACCCGGGAGACCAGAAACATGACGATGACCCCGCCCACGGCCAGGATGAGCTGACTGCGGAAGTACCTGGACGGGTCGCCGTTCTCATAGTAGGCGGAGCCGAAGGAGGCGGAGAAGACGGTGATGACGCCGATGGCGGTGAGCAAAAGCACCAGCATCAGAAAGGGCAGGTCCACCGGCCCGCCGGCCAGCTGCTGGCGGTAGGTCTTGTCCCGAAATCGCTTTTTGGCCAAAGGGCACTCCTCCTCTCCGCTCTGTCCGATCCGGCCCGCCTAGCGCACCAGGTTGGCCACGCCCCAGTACCCCAAGGCACACCCCAGGCAGGACAGGGCGGTGAACACCGCCACCACCTTGTTCTCGCTCCACCCCTTCTTCTCAAAGTGGTGGTGGAGGGGGGCCATGAGAAAGACCCGCTTGCCGTGGGTGAGCTTGAAGTAGGTCACCTGGATGATGTCGGACAGGGTCTCGATGATATAGACGATCCCGGCGAAGACCAGGATCAGGGGAAGGTCCAGGGCGAAGGCCAGGCCGCACACCGCGCCGCCCAAAAACAGCGAGCCGGTGTCCCCCATGAAGGCCTTGGCGGGGTGGTGGTTGTAGAGGAAAAAGCCCACCAGGCACCCCAGCAGGCAGGCGGCGAAGGCCCCGTAGCCCACCTTGTTGTCCGTCCGGGCGGCCAGGAGGGCGAAGGTGAGGGCCACCGGCATGGTCACGCAGGTGCACAGGCCGTCCACCCCGTCGGTGAGGTTGACGGCGTTCACCGTGCCCACCATCACCAGGGCGGCGAACACCAGGTAGACCGTCCGGGGCAGGTGGAGCTCCGTGGCCAGGAAGGGGATGGCCAGGTCGGGGCGCAGGTGGCCCAGGTACTGCAGAAGGACGGTGAACAGGATGGCGGCGGAGAGCTGCAAGAGGAACTTGGCCGGGGCGGACAGGCCGGTGTTCTCGTGGTGGCGCAGCTTGGCGAAGTCGTCCAGGAAGCCGATGGCGCCGAACACCGCGGCGAAGGCGAAGACGGTCAGCGCCGCCCAGTCCCCCTTCCAGAGGCCCCAGGCCACGCTGACGGCCAGGGCCGCGGCAATGAACATCACGCCCCCCATGGTGGGGGTGCCCTGCTTGCCCATGTGCCAGACGGGGCCGTCCGTCTTGATGGTCTGGCCCACCTTGGCCCGGCGCAGAGCGGGCACCACCGCCAGCCCCAGCAGGGCGGTGAGCCCAAACCCCGCCCCGGCGCACAACAACAGCTCTTGCGGTACTTTCACAGTCCTTTTCCCCTCTTATCTCTCAGTTTGAAAATAGGCCGATACGATCTCCCGCTCGTCCATGTGGCGCTGGACGCCGTTGACCTCCTGATAGGTCTCGTGGCCCTTGCCGGCCAGGAGGACGGTGTCCCCCGGCTCCGCCATGGACAGGGCCAGGGCGATGGCCCGCTCCCGGTCCGGCTCCACCACCGCCTGGGTCTCCCCGGGGCGGAAGCCGGCCAGAATGTCCCGGATGATGGCCTGGGGGTCCTCGGTGCGGGGGTTGTCGGAGGTGACCAGGGGCACGTCGGCCAGCCGCTGGGCGATCTGGCCCATGATGGGCCGCTTCATGGGGTCCCGGTCCCCGCCGCATCCGAAGACGCAGATCACCCGGCCCGGGGTGAAGTCCCGGACGGTGAGCAGGACGTTCTCCAGGGCGTCAGGGGTGTGGGCGTAGTCGATGAGGACGGTGTAGTCGGTGGGGGTGGGCACCACCTCCACCCGGCCCTTTACGCCCCGCACCTCGGCCAGCGCCTGGGCGCAGGGCTCCAGGGGCAGGCCCAGGGCCAGACAGCAGGCCAGCGCCCCCAGGGCGTTGTAGACGGAAAAGCCGCCGGGGATGGGCAGGGAGACCCGGGCCAGGGAGTCCCGGCTCAGGGCCTCGAACTCCACCCGCCGGGGCAGGAGGCGCAGGTTCTTGGCGGTGAGGTCGGCCTGGGGCTTGTTCTCCGAGTAGGTGAACATGGGGCAGGCCCCCTGGCTGACGTAGTACCGCCCCGCCTCGTCGTCCAGGTTGACCACCCCCACCCGGCACTGGGGAAAGAGCAGGGCCTTGGCGTCCCGGTAGGCCTCCATGGTCTTGTGGAAGTCCAGGTGGTCCTCGGTGAGGTTGGTGAACACCCCCGCCTGGAAGGTGAGGCCGTACACCCGCTGGAGGCACAGGGCGTGGGAGGAGACCTCCATGACCACATGGGTACAGCCCGCGTCGTACATCCGCCGCAGGAGCTCCTGGAGCTCGTAGGACTCCGGGGTGGTGCGGTGGGCGGGGACGACCTCGCTGCCGATCAGGTTCTGGTTGGTCCCCACCAGCCCCACCTTGGCCCCCGCCACCCGCTCCAGCATCTCCTTGAGCAGATAGGTGGTGGTGGTCTTGCCGTTGGTGCCGGTGACGGCGATGAGGGTCATCTTGTCCCCGGGCCGGTCGAACCAGACGGCGCTGGCCTGGGCCAGGGCCTGGCGGGGGTCGGGCACCGGGATGCACCGGGGGTCGTCCCGGACGCCGGGGGCGCAGACCACCGCCACCGCCCCCTTGGAAAACGCCTCGTCGATATAGAGTCCCCCGTCGGTGCGGAAGCCGGGGATGGCGAAAAAGAGGGCCCCGGGGTCCAGCCGGCGGGTGTCCCAGGCGATGGAGGTGATCTCCATGTCCCGGGGGGCGGCGCTCACCAGTTCACGCAGTCGCATACCTCTGACCTCCTCTTCTCTCCGTCCGTCCGCCCTCAGGCGTCCGGGCGGTAGTCGGTGACGTTCTCCACGAAGGTCACGTCCACCACCGTCCCCCGCTCCACCTCCGTCCCCGCCGGGATGGACTGGCTGGCGCAGAGGGTGGCGGAGGTGAAGTACTGGGCGGAGCCGGAGCCCCGCATATAGAGGTCCGCCTGGGCCAGGGCCTGGCGGGTCTCGTCGGGAGTGAGGCCGGACAGGTCGGGGACCCGGGCCGGGTCGGTGGGCTTCTCCTCCCCCATGTAGAGCAGGAGCTCGCTCCCCCCGGGGATCACCGCCCCGGCGACGGGGATCTGGCCGGTGACCTTCTCCCCGTCCCCGATCTTGCGGTAGGTGAAGCCCAGGCGCTTGCACTCGCTGGCGGCGGTGGCCTCCTTGTAGCCCACCAGGTTGGGGGTGGTGCTGTCCGCGCCGGAGAGCTCCTCGGCGGAGTACTGCTTGTCGACGCCCAGGTAGTCCAGGATCTGCTTGAGCAGGGGGCCCGCCATGGGCGCGCCCATGTTGCCGCCGGAGATGTAGGTCCCGCCGGCGGTCCAGGAGCTGCCGGGGTAGGAGGGCTTGGGGGTGTCGTAGGCCAGGAGGATCACCACCTGGGGGTCGTTGGCCGGGGCCATGCCCAGGAAGGAGACGATGTAGTCGTCCTCGTTCTCGTTGGCGCCGGTCTTCTCGGAGGTGCCCGTCTTGCCGCCGATGCGGTAGCCCGCCTGGTAGGCGTTCCGCCCGGTGCCCTTCTTGGCCCCCACCACCTGCTCCAGCAGCTGGCACACCGTCTGGGAGGTCTCCTCGGAGATCACCTGGCGTATCTCGGTGACGGGGTAGGTGTCCACCACGTTGCCCTCAGAGTCGGTGGTGTAGTCCAGGATGTGGGGGACCATGAGGTGCCCGCCGTTGACCACGGCGGAGGCGGCGGTGATGAGCTGGATGGGGGTGATGCGGAAGGTCTGGCCGAAGGAGGCGGTGGCCAGGGAGGAGATGCCGATCTCACTCTCAAAGAAATCCCGGTCCCAGACCACGCCCTTGTTCTCGCCGTTCAGGTCGATGTCGGTGTAGCTCAGAAGGCCGAAGTCCTCCATGTAGTCGTAGAACTTCTCCGCCCCCAGCTTCTGGCCGATCTCGATGAAGGCGGGGTTGCAGGAGTTCCGCACCGCGTCGGCGAGGTTTTCCGCCCCGTGGCCGCTCCGCTCGGCGCAGTGGATGACCCGGTCGGCCACCTTCTTGGAGCCGTTGCAGTAGAACTGGCTGTCCAGGCTCACCACCCCCTCCTCCAGGGCGGCGGCCACCACGATGGATTTGAAGGTGGAGCCGGGCTCATAGGTGTCGTTGACGCAGCGGTTGCGCCACTGGTTGAGCTGGGCCTTCCCCAGCTCCCCCTTGTAGGTGTCCTCGTCCACGGCGGGGTCCGCCTCCATCTCCTCCAGGCGGAGGGCCTCCTGGGGGTCGAAGACCTCGAAGGGGGCGTTCAGGTCGTAGTCCGGGGCGGAGGCCATGGCCAGGATCCCGCCGGTGTCCGGGTCCATGACGATGCAGAAACCGCCGTTTTGCACGTCGTACTTCTCGATGCCCTCCTTCAGCGCCTTCTCCGCGAAGCCCTGGATGGTGGCGTTGATGGTCAGGTGGTGGTCCCGGCCGTCCTGGGCGTCGATGTAGTTCTCATACTTGGAGAGCATCTCGGTGCCCGCGCCGTTTTTGGCGGTGATCACACGACCGGCCACGCCGGAGAGGGCGTCGTCGTAGATGTACTCCGCGCCGTAGAGGCCCTGGTTGTCCGCGCCGGTGAAGCCGATGACGTGGGAGGCCAGGGAGGCGTAGGGGTAGTAGCGCTTGCTGTCCGGCTCCAGGTAGACCCCGTTGCCCAGCTTGTTGGCCGCGATGAAGGCCCGGACCTGCTCGCTCATGTCGTTTTCCATCTTGCGGCACAGGACCTCGTACTGGGAGTTGGTCTTGCCCATGCGCTCGATGATCTTTCCCGCGTCCACGCCGGTGATCTGGCTCAGACCCTGGGCCACAAAGGCCTGGTTCAGGTTGGGGTTGGCCTCCTTCCCCGCGGCCAGGCGCTTGTTGTTCTCCTCGATGGCGGCGTTCAGGTCCTTGGGGGAGAGGATGAGGTTCTGCACCGTGGCGGACATGGCCAGGATGTTCCCCTCGTTGTCGTAGATGGTGCCCCGGTCGGCGCTCACGGTGAGGTCCCGGGTCTGCTGGTCGGCGGCCCGCTCCTGGAGCTCTTCGTGCTGGACGATCTGGAGCTGGTAGAGCCTGCCCACCAGGGGGACGAAGGCCAGCGCGCCGAACAGGCCCATGAGCAGGATCGTGCGCCAAAAGACCCGCTGTTTGTTGTGCCGGTCATCCGACCGCTCCCGGCCCTGGGACCGGCCGGTCTCCTCCCGCTCTGTCGCCAAGGCGGACGCCCCCTTTCCAAAAAGGGCGGGCGCAAGAAACCAAACTTCTCACGCCCGCCGCGGTGTTCTCTATGTAGCCTGACGGCGCGGGCCGGGTCGCGGCCCCTCCCCCGCCTCTGCGGCGGGGAAAACGCCGGCTACGGGAAGTGTATGGCCCGGTCAGCGGAAAAATGCCACCAGGTTGTCCACCGTCTCCCGCACCCCGCTCCACAGCTCCTGGAGGGGGTCGCTCCCCTGGTCGGCGTAGAACTGGGCGCTGTCCGGCTCCAGGATGTTCAGGGTGATGATCTGCCCCGGCTGGGGCTGGACCATGGCGCCGGAGGCGGTGACCTGCTCCTCCACGCTCTTCAGGTCGAAGGCCAGCTCGTATTGGGCGGTGAGCTTGGCGTGCTCCTCGCTGAGAGCGGAGGCCTCCCGGCGGAGGCGGACGATCTCGTTGGAGGTCTGGGTGAGCTGGGCGTAGTTGGTCAACAGCAGCACCGCCAGCACCGCCACCAGGGCGAAGCCGATGACCGCCACCGGGGACACGTAGCCCGCCGGGCGCACCCGGGCACGCTCCCGGCCCACCACCCGCTCCCGGGGCCGCACCAGGGGTTCCCGGCGCTCCTCCCGACGGGGGGCGTAGGCCGGGTCGTAGGCCACGTTGCCGTACACCCGGTAGTCCTCTGCCGCTTTGGCCCGCGCTGTCGCCATCGCTCGTCCCGCTCCTTCCCTTTTTACGTCCGACGCAAGTCTCTCTTTACAGCTTTTCCGCCACCCGCAGTTTGGCGCTGCGGGAGCGGGGGTTCCGCTCCAGCTCCTCCGGCGAGGGGAGGATGGGTTTTTTGTTCACCAGCCGCGCCCGGGGCTTCTTTCCGCACACGCACACCGGGAAGTCCGGCGGGCAGGTACAGCCCCGGCACCAGTCCTGGTAGGCGGTCTTCACCAGCCGGTCCTCCAGGGAGTGGAAGCTGATCACCGCCAGCCGCCCGCCGGGGGCCAGACGGTCCAGGGCCGCCTCCAGCATCCGCTCCACCGCCTCCAGCTCGCCGTTGACGGCGCACCGGATGGCCTGGAAGGTCCGTTTGGCGGGGTGCTGTTTCTCCCGGAGTGCCGCGGGGGGCAGGGCGGAGCGGATGACCTCCACCAGCTCCAGGGTGGTCTGGATGGGCCCCTCCTCCCGGCGGCGGACGATCTTCTGGGCGATGGCGGGGGCGCAGCGCTCCTCGCCGTAGGCGTAGAGGATCCGTTTCAGCTCCTCCTGGGGCCACCGGTTCACCACCTGCCAGGCGGTGAGGTCCTGGGTGGCGTCCATCCGCATATCCAAAGGGGCGTCCCGCATGTAGGAAAAGCCCCGCTCCGGGTCGTCCAGCTGGGGGGAGGACACCCCCAGGTCGAAGAGCATCCCGTCCGCCCGCTCCACCCCCGCCTGGTCCAGCAGGGCGGGCAGGTCGGCGAAGTTGCCGTGGAGCAGGGTCACCCGGTCCAGATACCCCTCCAGCCGCCGGGGGGCGGCCTCCAGGGCGGCCAGGTCCCGGTCGATGCCGATGAGTCGGCCGGTGGTGAGGG
>CANQMK010000064.1 GCA_947624895.1 uncultured Oscillospiraceae bacterium
TCCCGCCGGGCGGAGAAGATGTAGAGGGCCAGGGGGTGGGGGAGGCCCTGGAGGGTGGAGACGGCCTCCTCCACGGAGGAGTAGGTGAGCACGGGCAGGATGGGGCCGAAGATCTCCTCCCCCATCACCGGGTCGTCCCAGGTCACGCCGGTCATCACCGTGGGGGCGATGCGGAGGGCCTGGGGGTCGCTCTGGCCGCCCACCGCCACCTTGGCCGGGTCCAGCAGACCGAGGAGCCGGTCGAAGTGCTTTTGGTTGACGATCTTGCCGTAGTCGCCGTTGGCCAGGGGGTCGGGGCCGTACTGGGCGGCGATCTGCTTTTGGAGCTCCGCCACCAGGGCGTCCCTGATCTTGGCGTCGCAGTAGATGTAGTCGGGGGCCACGCAGGTCTGGCCGCAGTTGATGAACTTGCCGAAGACGATCCGTTTGGCGGCCAGGGGGAGGTCGGCGGAGTCGTCCACCACGCAGGGGCTCTTGCCCCCCAGCTCCAGGGTGACCGGGGTGAGGTGCTGGGCCGCCTGGGCCATCACCAGCCGGCCCACGGCGGGGGAGCCGGTGAAGAAGATGTAGTCGGTGTCCAGCTCCAGCAGGCACTGGTTCTCCGCCCGCCCGCCGGTGACCACCGCCACGTACTCCGGGGGGAAGACGCTCTCGATGAGCTCCTTCAGGACCTGGGAGACGCGGGGGGAGTAGGCGCTGGGCTTGAGGATGGCGGTGTTCCCCGCCGCCAGGGCGTCGGCCAGGGGGTCCAGGGTGAGGAGCACCGGGTAGTTCCAGGGGCTCATGATGAGCACGCAGCCGTAGGGGGAGGGCTTGACGAAGCTCCGGGAGACGTAGTTGGTCAGGGGGGTGCGGACCCGCCGCTCCCTGGCGTACCGCCGCACGTGGGCCTGGAGGAAGGAGATCTCGCTCTTCACCAGCCCCAGCTCGCACATATAGCTCTCCGAGGGGCTCTTGCCCAGGTCCTCCTGAAGTGCATTATATAGCGCCGGGGCGTACAAATCAATGGCGTTTTTCAGTTTCCCCAAAGCCTCCCTGCGATATTCCACAGGAAGGGTGGCGCCGGTGGAGAAAAAGCTCCGCTGGGCCTCCAGGATGGCCTGGGCCTGACTGGCGTCCATATCACTGTCCCACCTTTCTGTAAATTTCCTCCAGCTCCTTGGCGTTCCACAGCACCGGCACCGGGTAGAGGGGGTTGCCCTCATGGGCGGCGTAGCGGGCCAGGGTGGGGATGTCCTCCTCCCGGATGTTGGGGATGGTCCGGGGGATGCCCAGCTGGTCGTTCAGCGCCCGGACGGCGGCGATGAAGGCCCCGGCCAGCTCCGCGTCGCTCTGTCCCTCCTGGCCGATCCCGGCGCAGCGGGCCAGCTTGGCCAGCTTCTTGTGGGCCGCCGGGCCGTACATCTCCAGCACGATGGGCAGCAGGGTGGCGTTGGTCTGGCCGTGGGGCAGGTCGTATATCCCGCTGAGGGAGTGGCTCACGGCGTGGATGTAGCCCACGTAGGAGCGGGTGAAGGCCCGGCCCGCCAGGTGGGCGGCCCGGAGCATGGCGGCCTCCGCCTCCGGGCTCTCGTGGGCGGCGGCCTGTTTCAGGTTGGCGAAGACCAGCCGGGTGGCCTCCTCCGCGTCCTGACGGGTGTGCTGGTTGGTGGAGCGGCCGATGTACGCCTCCACGGCGTGGGTGAGGGCGTCGATGCCGGTGGCGGCCATCAGGTGGGCGGGCAGGGTGTGGATGAGCTTGGGGTCCAGCACGGCGCAGGGGGGGATGAGGAAGAAGTCGTTGATGACGTACTTGTGCCGGGTTTTGTCGTCCACGATGACGGCGGCCAGGGTGGTCTCACTCCCCGTTCCGGCGGTGGTGGGCACGGCCACGAGGTAGGGGAGCTTGTGCCATACCTTTAAAATACCCGCCATCTGGCCCAGGGACTTCCTGGGCCGGGCCACCCGGACCCCCACCGCCTTGGCGCAGTCCATGGGGGAGCCGCCGCCGAAGGCGATGAGGCTGTCACAGCCCCGCTCCTTGTAGAGTTCATAGGCCCGCTCCACCATGCCGGTGGTGGGGTTGGGCCGGGCCCCGTCAAAGACCACCACATCCATCCCCCGGCGGGTCAGCGCCTCCTCCAGGGACTTGGTGAGGCCCAGGGCGTTGATCTGGCTGTCGGTGACCAGAAGGGGACAGAACTTGCCCTGCTCCGACAGGGCGGCGGGGATGTCCTCCACCCGCTCCAGTATCTTGGGGTCCCGGTAGGGGAGGAGGGGCAGGGCCAGGCGGAAGGCCCCCTGAAATACGCGGCAGTAGAGCTTTTGGAAGGGGTTCATAGGCGTGGCGCTCCTTTTTCGATCAGCTTGGAATTGTAGAATGGTATACCACTTCAAAGGCGATTTGTCAACGCCGTGCCGGAGGAATGTCCAGAAATCGACACTGGGCAAAGTACACAAAATCTTGTGCCGATTTTTTATGTAAATGACCTTGCAAAACAAGATATAGTGTGCTAGAATAATTCCCGGCACAAGATATCCGGGTCCGCCGGATGGAATTACAGAGAGAGGGCAAACACCATGAAAGTGATCAAACGCAACGGCTCCGAGGTCGTCTTCGACATTGAAAAGATCGTCGCGGCGGTGACCGCGGCCAACGACACCGTGGAGGACTCCCTGCGCCTCACCGACGCGCAGATTCGCCGCATCGCCCAGTTCGTCGACCTCTACTGCCAGTCCATGAACCGCTCCCCCTCGGTGGAGGAGATCCAGGATCAGGTGGAGATCCAGATCATGGCCCACGGGGCCTACGAGGTCGCCAAGCACTACATCACCTACCGCTACATCCGCTCCCTGGTCCGGCAGAGCAACACCACCGACGAGAAGATCCTCTCCCTCATCGAGTGCTGCAACGAGGAGGCCAAGCAGGAGAACGCCAACAAGAACCCGGTGGTGAACTCCACCCAGCGGGACTACATGGCCGGCGAGGTGAGCCGGGACATCACCGAGCGCATCCTCCTCCCCGACGACATCGTCAAGGCCCACCAGGAGGGCCTGATCCACTTCCACGACAGCGACTATTTCGCCCAGCATATGCACAACTGCGACCTGGTCAACCTGGAGGATATGCTGCAAAACGGCACGGTGATCACCGGCACCCTCATCGAGCGGCCCCACTCCTTCTCCACCGCCTGCAACATCGCCACCCAGATCATCGCCCAGGTGGCCTCCAACCAATACGGCGGTCAGTCCATCTCCCTGACCCACCTGGCCCCCTTCGTGGACGTGTCCCGCCAGAAGATCCGCAAGGTGGTGGAAAAGGAGATGGCGGACATCGGCGTCCAGCCCGACCCGGCCAAGGTCTCCGAGCTGGTGGAGGCCCGCCTGCGGGAGGAGATTCGCCGGGGGGTCCAGACCATCCAGTACCAGGTCGTCACCCTCCTGACCACCAACGGCCAGGCCCCCTTCGTGACGGTGTTCATGTACCTCAACGAGGCCCGCAGTGAGCAGGAGAAGCACGACCTGGCCCTCATCATCGAGGAGACCCTGCTCCAGCGGTGCGAGGGGGTGAAGAACGAGAAGGGCGTGTGGGTCACCCCCGCCTTCCCCAAGCTCATCTACGTCCTGGAGGAGGACAACATCACCGAGGACTCCCCCTACTGGTACCTCACCAAGCTGGCCGCCAAGTGCACCGCCAAGCGGATGGTCCCCGACTACATCTCCGAGAAGATCATGCTCCGGGACAAGGGCGACTGCTACACCTGCATGGGCTGCCGCTCCTTCCTCACCCCCGACCGCTTCACCGACGCCGGGATCGGCAACATCGCCAACGCCGGGAACTACGAGCCGGGCAAGCACAAGTACTACGGCCGCTTCAACCAGGGCGTGGTCACCCTGAACCTGGTGGACATCGCCCTCAGCTCCGGCGGCAACCTCCAGAAGTTCTGGGAGATCTTTGACGAGCGTCTGGAGCTGTGCCACCGGGCCCTGCTGTGCCGCCACGAGCGGCTGAAGGGCACCCTGTCCGACGCCGCCCCCATCCTCTGGCAGTACGGCGCCCTGGCCCGGCTGGAGAAGGGGGAGACCATCGACAAGCTCCTCTACAACGGCTACTCCACCATCTCCCTGGGCTACGCCGGGCTCTACGAGTGCGTCAAGTACATGACCGGCAAATCCCACACCGACCCGGAGGCCACCCCCTTCGCCCTGGAGGTCATGGAGTATATGAACGCCGCCTGCCGCAAGTGGAAGGCGGAGAGCAACATCGACTTCTCCCTCTACGGCACCCCTCTGGAGTCCACCACCTACAAATTCGCCAAGTGCCTGCAAAAGCGCTTCGGCATCATCCCCGGCATCACTGACCGGGGCTACATCACCAACTCCTACCACGTCCACGTCACCGAGGAGATCGACGCCTTTGAAAAGCTCCGCTTCGAGTCCCAGTTCCAGACCCTGTCCCCCGGCGGCGCCATCAGCTACGTGGAGGTCCCGGATATGCAGGACAACCTGGAGGCGGTGCTCCAGGTGATGAAGTTCATCTACGACAACATCATGTACGCCGAGCTGAACACCAAGAGCGACTACTGCCAGTGCTGTGGCTGGGATGGGGAGATCGAGGTCGTGGAGGAGGACGGCAAGCTGGTCTGGCGCTGTCCCCAGTGCGGCAACGAGGACCAGGACAAGATGAACGTGGCCCGGCGCACCTGCGGCTACATCGGCACCCAGTTCTGGAACCAGGGCCGCACCCAGGAGATCAAGGAGCGGGTGCTCCACCTGTAAAACAGACCCCCACCGCGCTGGGACGCATGGACATCCGATAGGGGCGGGCCTTTGACCCGCCCCTATTTGCTGTAAGGAGAACACCATGTACTACGGAGAGATCAAAAACTGCGATATCGCCAACGGGGAGGGGGTCCGGGTGACCCTCTTCGTCTCCGGCTGTACCAACCACTGCCCCGGGTGCTTTCAGCCCCAGACCTGGGACTTCACCTATGGCCGACCCTTCACCGCCGAGACGGAGGAGACCATCCTGGAGATGCTGGCCCCCGGCTACATCAACGGCCTCACCCTCCTGGGGGGCGAGCCCTTCGAGCCGGAGAACCAGCGGGCCCTCCTGCCCTTTGTCCGGCGGGTGCGGGCGCGGTATCCGGACAAGAACATCTGGTGCTTCACCGGCTTCACCCTGGACAAGCTGGCCGACCCCGCCTTCCCCAAGCACTGCGAGGCCACCGGGGAGCTGTTGGAGCTCATCGACGTGCTGGTGGACGGCCCCTTTGTGCAGGAGAAGAAGAACCTGGCCCTCCGTTTCCGGGGCAGCGAGAACCAGCGGCTCATCGACTTGAAGACCACCCGGGCCACGGGGGCGCTCACCCTCCTGCCCGACCGACAGCGGGGGCGGCTATGAAGCTGGACGTGAACGAGGCCTTGCGCTATCTGGGGGTCCGGGGGGAGCCCGACCCGGAGCTTTCCGCCCAGGTGGCCCGGACGGCGGAGGAGTTGACAAACCTCCTGACCCCCCGGTATACTTATCAGGTCTTCGACCTGGCCCCCGCCCCCGGCGGCATCCGCCTGGCGGGGACAGAGACGGTCCTCCCCGGGACCACCGCGGCGCGGATGCTGGGGTCGTGCCGCCAGGCCGCCCTGCTGGCCTGCACCCTGGGGGCCCGGTTCGACCAGATGCTCCTGGCCGCCCAGGCCCGGGACATGGCCCGGGCGGTGGTGCTGGACGCCTGCGGCGGGGCCTGGGTGGAGGCGGGGTGTGACGAGGCGGAACACGAGATTGCCGCCCGCTTCCCCGGCCAGTACCTCACCGACCGCTTCAGCCCCGGCTACGGCGACCTGCCCCTGTCCCTGCAGAGCGGGCTGTGCGCCCTGCTGGACACCCCCCGGCGGCTGGGGCTCTATGTGACAGAGAGCGATATGCTCCACCCGGTGAAATCGGTGACCGCCCTGGTGGGGATCGCCGACGCGCCCCAGCCCGCCCGGGTGCGGGGGTGCGGCGCGTGTACCCTGCGGGAGACCTGCGCGTATCGAAAAGGAGGCCAGCGCTGTGCGCGATGAATTTTGGCGGGAGGGCCTCACCCTCCTGGACGGGGCCCTGGGCACCGTCCTCCAGCACGCCGACCTGCCCCCAGGGGCCAGGCCGGAGCTGTTGGCTCTGACCCACCCTCAGATCCTCTCGGACATCCACCGCGCCTACGCCCAGGCGGGGAGCCAGGTGGTCTACGCCAACACCTTCGGCTGTAACGCCAAGAAGCTGGCCGGGACCGGCCGCGGGGTGGAGGAGGTGGTGGCCGCCTCGGTGGCCGCCGCCCGGACCGGCGCGGCGGGGACGGGGGCCCGGGTGGCCCTGGACATCGGCCCCCTGGGGGAGCTGTTGGAGCCCCTGGGCAGCCTCACCTTCGAGGGGGCCTACGCCCTCTTCCGGGAGGTGGTGGAGGCGGGGGTCCGGGCGGGTGTGGACCTGGTCGTCATCGAGACCATGACCGACCTCTACGAGGCCAAGGCCGCCCTCCTGGCCGCCAAGGAGCACAGCGACCTGCCCGTCTTCGTCACCCTGTCCTTTGAGGAGGGGGGCCGCACCTTCACCGGCTGCGGCGTGACCGCCATGGCCCGGACCCTGGAGGGCCTGGGGGCGGACGCCATCGGCTTCAACTGTTCCCTGGGCCCGGACGGCCTGGCCCCCCTGGTGGAGGAGCTGGCCGGGGCCACCTCCCTGCCCATCATCGCCAAGCCCAACGCCGGCCTGCCCGACCCCCTGGACGGCCACTACCCCATGGGCCCGGAGGAGTTCGCCGCGACCCTGGCGGTACTGGTGGACCGGGGGGCCGCCATCCTGGGCGGCTGTTGCGGCACCACCCCGGACTATATCGCCGCCGTCCAGGCGGCCCTGGCGGGGAAGACCCCCGCCCCCCGGCGGTACCGCCCCGCCTCCCGGGTCTGCACCCCCACCCGCTGTCTGACGGTGGACGGGGTGCGGGTGATCGGCGAGCGGATCAACCCCACCGGGAAAAAGCGCCTCCAGCAGGCCCTCCGGGAGGGGGACCTGGACTATATCCTGGACCTGGCTGTCCGCCAGGAGGACGCTGGGGCGGACATCCTGGACGTGAACGTGGGCTGTCCCGGCGTGGACGAGGTGGAGCTGTTGCCCAAGGTGGTGAAGAAGCTCCAGAGCGCCGTCTCCCTGCCCCTCCAGCTGGACTCGGCGGACCCGGCGGCCCTGGAGGCCGCCCTGCGGGTCTACAACGGCAAGCCGGTGGTGAACTCGGTGAACGGGGACCCCGCCTCCCTGGCGGCGGTATTGCCCCTGGTGAAGAAATACGGCGCGGCGGTGGTGGGCCTCTGCCTGGACGAGAAGGGCCTGCCCCAGACGGCGGAGGAGCGCCTGGCCATCGCCCGGCGCATTTTGAGCGCCGCCCTGGCCCAGGGCATCCCTCGGGAGGACGTGTGGATCGACTGCCTGACCATGACCGTCTCCGCCCAGCAGTCCCAGGCGGTGGAGACCCTGCAAGCGGTGCGGACGGTGCGGGAGGAGCTGGGCCTCCAGACGGTGCTGGGGGTGTCCAACATCTCCTTCGGCCTGCCCCAGCGCCCCCTGGTGAACCAGACCTTTCTCACCGCCGCCCTGGCCTGCGGCCTCACCCTGCCCATCCTGGACCCCAACCGGGCCGAGATGATGGACGCCATCCGCGCCTTCCGGGCGCTGTCCGGGGAGGACGAGGGGTGCGGGGCCTACGTGGAGCGCTTCGCCCAGGCGTCGGCCCCCGCCGCCCCGGCCCCAGACCCGGGGGCGGGGGAGGCGCTCACCCTGGCCCAGGCCATTCTGAAGGGCCGCCGGGGGGAGGCGGGCCGCCTGGCCCGGGAGGCGCTGGAGAGGATGGAGCCCCTGGCCCTGGTGGAGGGGGAGCTGATCCCCGCCCTGGACCGGGCGGGGGAGGAGTACGAGGCGGGGCGGCTCTACCTGCCCCAGCTCCTCAGCGCCGCCCAGGCGGCCCAGAGCGTCTTCGAGGCGGTGGCCGACCAGCTGGAGCGGACCGGCGCCGCCCCGGTGAAGAAGGGCGCCCTGGCGGTGGCCACCGTCCGGGGGGACATCCACGACATCGGCAAGAACATCGCCAAGACGGTGCTGGAGAACTACGGCTACCAGGTCCTGGACCTGGGCCGGGACGTGCCGCCGGAGACGGTGGCGGAGGAGGCGGCGCGCCGGGGCCTGAAGCTGGTGGGCCTGTCCGCGCTGATGACCACCACCCTCCCCGCCATGGCGGAGACGGTGCGGCTGTTGAAGGCCCTGCCCCAGCCCCCGGCGGTCTTTGTGGCCGGGGCGGTGGTGACGGAGGACTACGCCCGGAGCATCGGCGCGGACTACTACGCCAAGGACGCCAAGGCGTCGGCGCAGATCGCCAGGGAGGTGCTGGGATAATGGAAGAGCGAAATCCCCTCTGGGACAAGCTGGAGCGGGGGGACTGGGTGGTGTGCGTGGAGCTGGACCCGCCCACCGACGATGTGATCCAGCCCTTCCTGGACGGCGTGGCTGCCTTCCGGACCGCCGGGGCGGACGCAGTCACCATCGCCGACTCCCCCGTGGGCCGTCCCCGGGCGGACAGCAGTCTGCTGGCCTGCAAGCTCAAGCGGGAGCTGGGGGTGGAGACCCTGCCCCACATGACCTGCCGGGATAGAAACGAGATCGCCACCAAGGCCCTCCTGCTGGGCCTGTCCATCGAGGGGGTCCACAACGTCCTCCTGGTCACCGGCGACCCCGCCTCCCAGGTGGGGGAGAGCCGGCCCAAGACAGTCTTTCACTTCAACTCCCGAAAGCTGGCCAAATACGTCACCGGCCTGAACGAGACGGTGCTTCGCACCCCCTTCCGGGTGTTTGCCGCCCTGAATGTGAACGCGGTGAACTTCCCCGCGGAACTGCGCCGGGCCCGGGAGAAGGAGGACTGCGGCGTGAGCGGCTTCCTCACCCAGCCCATCCTCTCCCCGGAGGCCCTGGAGAATTTGAAGCAGGCCCGGGCCGCCCTGAAGGGGAAGCTCCTGGGCGGCGTCTTCCCGGTGGTGAGCCACAAAAACGCCCTCTTCCTGGACAGCCAAGTCTCCGGGATGCGCCTGAGCCCGGCGCTCATCCAGCGCTACCAGGGGGCCGACCGGGAGCGGGGCGAGGCCCTGGCCGAGGAGATCTCCGCCCAGGCCCTCCGGGCCATCCGCCCCTACACCGACGGGGCCTACCTCATGACCCCCTTCCAGCGCGTCGCTCTGATGACCCGCCTCATCGCCCACGCCCGGCGGGCGGGGGAGGAGCGCCCCGCGACCCCACAGGGAGGTGTTTTGCCATGCACAACGAACTGACCCAAAAGGACCTGGAGCTGATGCGCCAGGAGCTGGACTACCGGCGGATCACCCTGCGCCCCCAGCTGCTGGAGGCGGTGAAGGTGGCCCGGGGCTTTGGGGACCTGTCGGAGAACTTCGAGTACAAGGCGGCCAAGCAGGAGAAAAACCGCAACGAGGGCCGCATCCGCTACCTGGAGAACATGATCCGCACCGC
>CANQMK010000065.1 GCA_947624895.1 uncultured Oscillospiraceae bacterium
GAGCCAGTCCAACAGTCCCATGACGACTCCCCAAAGCATCCGTTTTCCGCATTATGACAGGGACCGGGGAAAAAGTCAACCCCCACCTCCCGCCCCCGGAAGTTTTCTCCCCGCCCCACCCCGCCAGGAAAGCGCCCCCGCCCCGGACCGCCTCACCAAGAAAGCGCCCCCGCCCTCACCCCGGCGTGTCCCACCTCTTTTTCGCGCCGGCCCCGATAGAGGGCGGGCATATTCTCCCCGCCCTGGCGCGGCCACCTCTTTTTCGCGCCGGCCCCGATAGAGGGCGGGCATATTCTCCCCGGACTTGGCATAGGTTCCAGGGAAAGGGGGACAAGAGGATGACCATGGACAACGCCGTGGCCGCCGTGGGCCACAAGGTGACGCTCCTCGACCGGGCCCGGCTGGAGATCACCGGGGTGGAGGAGGTGGAGAGCTTCGACGAGAACAGCATCGTGCTGTCCACCTCCCAGGGGGACCTGACCGTCCGGGGGGAGGGACTGCACATCGAGACCCTGAGCCTGGACGGGGGCGCCCTGAAGGTGGAGGGGACGGTGGAGAGCCTGACCTACGAGGACCGGCTCCAGGACCGGGGCGGGCTGTGGAGCCGCCTGTTCCGATGAGCCCCGCCCTGGGGCTGGGCAACGACCCCGCCGCCCAGGCCGCCGCCTTCGCCGGGGCGCTGGCCCTGGGCTTCGGGCTGGGCGTCTTCTACGACCTGCTCCGCCTCCTCCGCCTGGGGCGGGAGAGCCGGCTGTGGGCGGCGGTGCTGGACGGGCTCTACTGGTGTGGGGTGTGCGCCGCCCTCCTGGCCTACACCGTGGCCGCCACCGGGGGAGAGCTCCAGCTCTACGCCCTGGCCGCCGCCCTCCTGGGCGGGGCGGCCTACTTCCGGCTCCTCAGCCCCTGGGTGCGCCGGGCGGAGGGCCTTCTGGCCCGGATTTTTGGAACAATTTGGAAATTTGTCGTCCTTCCGACGAAGTTGGCCGCCTCCGCGGGAAAAAAATTTTGGATTTTTTTCAAAAAAGTCTTTCCTTTTTCCGCGACATGGTTTACAATAACAGGGAAACTTGGAGGAAAGTCCGTTGCTCCAAGTCGTAGAAGAAGCGGGGAAGGGGGGCGAGGCTGGTATGAAGTTGAAGCGGGCGGGGCTGTTGACCAAGCTCCTGCTGGCGATCCTTCTGGTGGCCTCGGTGACCACCTTCCTCAACCTCCAGGTCCAGGCCCGGGATCTGGCCGGGCAAAAGGCCGTCCTGGAGCGGCAGAACGAGCGGCAGAGGCAGGAGAACGAGGCCCTGGCCGCCGCCATCGCCGAAAAGGATGACCCCCAGCGCATCGCCGAGGTGGCCCGGGAGCGCCTGGGCTACGTGGTCCCGGGGGAGATCATCTTCTACGACAGCGGCAACTGACCCCTTCAAGAAATCTGGGAGAGAGGATCATTAAGAGCGTATGGAGTTTGGAGTCGGTTCTATTGTCAAGGGCAAGGTGACGGGGATCACCAAGTTCGGCGCCTTCGTCTCGCTGCCCGATGGAAGATCTGGTCTGGTACATATCTCTGAGATCGCCTACGCCTACGTCACCGACGTATCCGAACACCTCCAGGTGGGGCAGGAGGTGACGGTGAAGGTCATCGGCATCGACGAGTCGAACCGCATCAACCTCTCCATCAAGAAGGCCCTTCCCCCGCCTCCCCGGCAGGAGGGGAGGACCGGTGGCCGCCCCGCCCCCCGGGGCCCCGCCTCCCGGGGACCCGCCCGGAGCGCCCCCCGCTGGGACGCCGCCCCCCGGCCCCAGAGCGCGGCGCCGGCGGACACCTTCGAGGACCGGCTCAAGCAGTTCATGCAGCAGAGCGACTCCAAGCTCTCCGAGATCCGGGCCGCCGACCGGCGCAACACCCGCCGGGGCAACGGCCGGGGCAGATAAGCGGCCAAACGGAGCGCCTTGGCCCGCGCGCGTCAGGCGCTGGCGGGCGCAAAAAAGGGCCGCGTCAAGTCGACCGCTCCGCGGCGGACGCAAAAAGGGCCGCGTCGGACTGACTCGTTCCGCGGCGGACGCAAAAAGGTCGCGTCAAGTCGGCCGCTCCGCGGCGGGCATAAAAAGGGGCCGCGTCAAGCCACCCATTCCGCGGCGGGCATAAAAAAAGGGTCGCGTCAAGTCGACCGTTCCGCGGTGGACGCAAAAAGGACCGCGTCAGGCTGACCCGCTCCGCGGCGGGCGCAAAAAGGCCGCGTCAAGTCGACCGTTTCGCGGCGGGCACGAAAAAGGCCGCGTCAAGTCGACCGCTCCGCGGCGGGCGCAAAAAGGGGCCGCATCAAGCCACCCATTCCGCGGCGGGCGCAAAAAGGCCGCGTCAAGTCGACCGTTTCGCGGCGGGCACGAAAAAGGCCGCGTCGGGCCTTCCGCCCCGTTTCCTTCCTTTTCACACAAAAGGCGGTAGGCGCGTTTCGCGCCTACCGCCTTTTTCCGCTTCGACCGCCCCGCGCGCCATGGCTCGATCCACACGGGGAGCCGGTTGCTTTTACGCGGGTCAGGAGGGGAGCCGTGCCGCGCTTGGCTGGCCGCTGACCCGGCCCTACCATGCCAAAAGACGGGGGGGACACCATGAAAAGATGGGTCAATGGGAAAACGCTCAGCCTGATCTGGAATGTGGTTTTGATTTTGCTGTTGGCGGGGTATCTGTTCCGGCTGTTTTTGCCGACGGAGGTGGGGGAGGCGGACCCGTCCGCCATGACCCAGACCTCCAGCGGCGGTCTGCTGATCGTGACGCCGGGCAAGACGCTGGTGGGGATCGGCGACGGCGGCGGGGCGGTGCCCTACCTCCTGCGCCGGACGGTGATGGACCAGGTGCGGGCAGTCGCCTCCTATGAGGGGGCCAATATGGCCATCGACCTGGAGGGACGGCTGTGGGGGTGGCGGGGCTCGTTCGCCCCCTCGGTCTTCTTCCAGGCCTTGCCCGACCGGCCCACCCAGCTGCTGGAGGGGGCGCGGGAGGTGGCGGTCGGCGGCCGCTTCGCCGCGGTCATCACGCAGGATGAGGAGCTCCTCATCCTGGGCGGCGGGGGAGACCCCGTGCCGAGGATGGAGGGATACCGCGTAAAAGTCTGCCGGTTTTTGGGCGACGCCCTCTATGTGGTCACGTCGGACGGCGGCCTCTACCGCTTTGGCCCGGAGGTGGTTCTGACCCTTGGCGGGACGGGCGGCCACATCGCGGACGGCGTGGCGGATGTGAACGCGGCGGAGGGCGGGGCGGTCCAGTGCCTCATGGAGGACGGGACGGTGCGGCTGCTGTCCCACGGCCAGACCCTGGGCGAGCCGATCTATGAGGGGGCGAGGGCGCTGTGCACCCGGGGGCTTCTCAACCGGGACGACGAGCTTCTGGTCTGGAGGGCCGGGGCGCAGAACAGCGACGCGATCATCCTCCAGCCCAAGGACACCGAGGTGGCGACGGCGTCCAGCGAGACCCTGTACCTGAAAAACAACGGGAGGCTGTACTGGGACGGGATGGACCTCCCGGCCAGTGTGAATACGGTGTCCCCCATCTTCCGGGACCTGCTGTGCGTCTGGGTCGTGGTCAGGATCGGCCTGTGGTGGGGGAAGGGCAGGAGAGAAAAGAGAGTTGGGAGCGCCGCCCAGGCGGTGGAGCCTGTGGCGGTCAGCGGGAAGACATGACTGGGACGATATACCCGAGGAGGTCGGCGCGATCCGATCCATAGGAGGAGGTGCTTGAGCGTGAAAAGAAGGATCGCGATCTGTGCCATGGTAGGTTTGGCTGTGATCGCGCTCGCGGCGGCGGCAGTTCGGAGGACCGCTGGACCGCAGCAAGGATACGAAACGATCACTTACGAAGTGGACACAGAGAGAAACACGATCTCCTTTTATGGCAGACCTCCTTATAAAATTACAGGATATGAGGTCGCGCTAGCTCCCATTTTTGAGCCGCGCAACGAAGAAGTGGACGACGGCGTGTATTCTTTCGCGTTTACGGATACGGGATACTGCTTTTTGAAACTCTATTATGAAACTTCACCACAGGACCGCGCGTACACGCAATATGATCTCACGTTATCCGACAGCGATATCCTTTCGATCCGAACGGAGGGGAAAGACGCTCCTGATGTATATGTTTTAGACGTCTAGTGGAACGAGCCTCGGAAGCGGGCCATACGATAAGAGCGCATGGTTCCGACAAACGCGGGGCGGCGTCCAGGCGGTGGGACCTATGGCGGTCAGCGGGAAGACAGGACCGCCTCGGCCAAAGGACTTGCGGGAACCGCTTGACTGAAATGTGGTAAAATGCACTCTGCTTCCTTTTCTACATGACGCAGGGAGAAATTAGGAAGCAAATCGCAAATCATTGGAGATCACTTGTTCTTTTCGCGCTGATCCTTTTCGTGCTGATTCGTGTGGGGGTTGCCGCATACAGAAACCACGCTTTGAAACGCAGTCTCATAGAGCAAAACACCTATGAAGTTTCCTATTCCTATGTCGCTGCTGGGGAGCGAACGCAGTCGTATTTCATGATCTGTGAGCCGCCCAAGGAGAAGGATGAGATTTGGTGCTTGGTCCAGCGTTATGTGGAAGAGGATGGTTTCCTCGCGAGCCAGAGGAGCCGAGGGGAGCAGACGGTGGCGGAACTGGAGGCCGACGCGAAAGAAAAGCGGCCTTTTGCCGGCATGATATTCACTTTTCTGGAGCCCTCACAGGCGTTGCCGATCGGTGTTTTTCCGGATGACATTGCGCGCGCGCAATATCAAGTCGAGCGGCACATGTTGTGTTCCGTTTGGGTGAGCTTTGCGGGGGATCGCCTGGAAGTAGAGTATCTATAAAAATCCCAGGGACAGCTATCAAAACAGACGATCTGAGAGGCACCGAGGGCGGCGGGGGGTGGTCCGCCGCCTTTTTGCGGCTTGGGGGTTGGAGCCGCGGGGGGTTTGTGGTAGAATGGGAAAAGAAAGCGGCGCGGTCCGGAGACCGCGCCGAGGGGGCCGAGGCCCCGGTGGGAGAATGGAATGAACGTGGGCACATCGCCCATGAGAGTATGGTAGCACGACGGCGGGGCGCTGTCAACGAGAGAGAATGTCGAAAGGGGGCGGGACGGATGCTTTTGGTCAACGGCGTGATCCACCCGGTGGACGGCCCGGTGATCTCCAGGGGCTTTGTGCGCTGGGAGGGGGAGCGGATCGTCCAGGTGGGGCCGATGGAGGCCCTGGACGGAGGGGCGGAGGACGCCCTGGACGCGGCGGGGGGGCACGTGACCCCCGGATACATCGACGCCCACTGTCACCTGGGGCTCTTTGGGGACGCCCTGGGCCCCGAGGGGGCGGACGCCAACGAGGAGACCGACCCCGTCACCCCCCAACTCCGGGCGCTGGACGCCCTGAACCCCCTGGACGCCTGCTTTGCCGACGCCCGGCGGGCGGGGGTGACCACCGTGGTCACCGGCCCCGGCTCCACCAACCCCATCGGGGGGCAGATGGTCTGCGTCCGGACCTGGGGCCGGGTGGCGGAGGAGATGGTCCTCCAGGCCCCCGCCGCCATGAAGATGGCCCTGGGGGAGAACCCCAAGGCGGCCTACCGCCGGCGGGGGGAGGGGCCCGCCACCCGCATGGCCACCGCCGCCCGCATCCGGGAGGCGCTGGGCCGGGCCCGGGACTACGCCCAGCGGCTGGACCGGGGGGAGCGGCCCGACTTCGACCCCAAGGCGGAGGCGCTGCGGCCCGTCCTCCGGGGGGAGGTGCCCGTCCACATCCACGCCCACCGGGCGGACGACATCGCCACCGCCCTGCGCCTGGGCCGGGAGTTCGGGCTGAGGCTGGTCCTGCTCCACGGCACGGAGGGGCACCTGATCCCCGACGTGATCGCCGCCGCCGGGTGCCCGGTGATCGCGGGGCCCAACCTCACCGACCGCTCCAAGCCGGAGCTGAAAAACGCCAGCCTCACCACCCCCGCCGCGCTCCACCGCGCCGGGGTGGAGGTGGCCCTGTGCACCGACCATCCGGAGGTGCCCGTCCAGTACCTCCCCCTGTGCGCCGCCCTGGCCGTCCGGGGCGGGCTGGAGGAGGAGGCGGCCCTGGCCGCCATCACCCTGGTCCCCGCCCGCATTTTGGGCCTGGCGGACCGGCTGGGGTCCCTCACGGCGGGGAAGGCCGCGGATATCGTGGTGACCCCCGGTCACCCCTTGGACCCCATGGCGGCGCCCAGCGCCGTGATCCTCAACGGAAGGAGGGCGGTGTGATGCGTCAGATCCCCGTCTCCCAACTCACCCAGCTGGTGGCCCGGCTGTGCGTCGAGGCCAACACCCATCTGCCCCAGGACCTTCAGGACTGTGTCCGGCGGGCCAGACAAACAGAGGACGCCCCCCTGGCCCAGGCCATTTTGGGGGACATGGAGGAGAACTTCACCTTCGCCGGGGAGCGGGGGCTGCCCATCTGCCAGGACACCGGCATGGCGGTGGTCTTCCTCGACATGGGTCAGGAGGTCCACTTCACCGGCGGCGGCGTCACGGAGGCCGTCAACGCCGGGGTGGCCCAGGGCTACTTGGAGGGCCACCTGCGCTGTTCGGTGGTGGCGGACCCCCTGCGGCGGGTCAACACCGGGGACAACACCCCCGCCGTCCTCCACATCCGGCTGGTCCCCGGGGACCGGGTGGCGGTCACCGTGGCCCCCAAGGGCTTCGGCAGCGAGAACATGAGCCGGACCCGGATGTTCACCCCCGCCGCCACCCAGGGGGACGTGGAGGACTTCGTGGTGGAGTGCGTCCGCCTGGCCGGGTCCAACCCCTGTCCGCCGGTGGTGGTGGGCGTGGGGCTGGGGGGCGACTTCGAGAGCTGTGCCCTGGCCGCCAAGGAGGCGCTGTGCCGGCCGGTAAGTTTACATAATCCAGACGCCTTTTACGCCGACATGGAGGCGCGTATCCTGGAGCGGCTCAACGCCCTGGACGTGGGGCCCCAGGGGTTCGGGGGGCGGACCACCGCCCTGGCGGTGGCCATCGAGCCCCGGCCCACCCACATCGCCGGGCTGCCCTGCGCGGTGAATATGGGCTGTCACGTCACCCGGCACGCCCAGGGGATGCTGTGAAATAGCACAAAGGATATCGCAAAAAAGTCGTGACTTTTGTGGTAATGTGTGGTATGCTATGGACAGGGAAGGAATTCCCAGGCTAACAAAAGGAGTTGACAGGCTATGAAGTTCACCCACACCGACAAGAAGGTCAACCTCCCGAACAGCGTCCACGCCTATGCCGAGAAGAAGGTCGGCAAGCTGGAGCGGTACTTCAAGCAGGATGTGGAGGCCAACCTGGTCTTCAGTGTCCATAAGGGCCGGAACCAGGTGGAGCTCACCATCCGTTCCGGGGGCACCATCATCCGGGTGTCCGAGTCCACCTCCGATATGTTCGCCACCATCGACGCCGCCGTGGCCTCGGTGGAGCGCCAGATCCGCAAGAACAAGGCCCGCCTGGAGAAGCGCCTGCGCTCGGACGCCTTCCAGCCCAGCGCCGAGCCCACCTCCTTCGTCCCCGACGAGGCGGAGGAGGAGATCAAGATCGTCCGCACCAAGCGCTTCCCCCTCAAGCCCATGACCGCCGAGGAGGCGGTGCTCCAGATGAACCTGCTGGACCACACCTTCTTCGCCTTCCGGGATGTGGACGCCGACAGCGCCTTCGCCGTGGTCTACAAGCGGGCCGACGGCGGCTACGGGCTCATCCAGGACCGGGACGACTAGGCGGCCCGCCCCCACGGGGCGAGGGCGCTGTTTACCAGAGACAGAGACGGTCAAAGAAGGGGCGAGGCCCCTTCTTTGACAATTTTGGATGCTCTCCCGCCGTCAGGCGGGAGGCGCCGCGGGGCGTTTGGACGAGCGGAGGCCGCCGGGAGGCGGCCGGTGGTCCAGGTGAGGGACGGCCTGTCAGGCCCTTTTCGCAAGGAGGAGAGGTATGTCGAACTTTGACGCGGTGATCGTCGGCGTGGGGTTTGCCGGGGCGACGGTGGCCAGGGAGCTGGCCGAGGCCGGTTGGTCGGTCCTGCTGGTGGAGGGCCGGGACCACATCGGCGGGAACGCCTACGACTGCACCGACGAGGCGGGGGTGCTCATCCACAAGTACGGCCCCCATATCTTCCACACCCAGCACAAGCGGGTCTACCAGTACCTCAGCCGGTTCACCCAGTGGCGGGACTATCAGCACCGGGTGGTGGCCAACGTCCACGGCCAGCTCATGCCCGTGCCCTTCAACCTGACCAGCCTGGACATCGCCTTTGAGGACAAGGCCCCCGCCCTGGCGGAGAAGCTGCTGCGGACCTACGGGGCGGAGCGGAAGGTCACCATCCTGGAGCTGCGGCAGAGTTCCGACCCGGAGCTGGCCCAGCTGGCGGACTACGTGTACGAGAACATCTTCAAGACCTACACCATGAAGCAGTGGGGCCAGACCCCGGAGGAGATCGACCCGGCTACCACCGCCCGGGTGCCCGTCTTCCTCTCCCGGGACGACCGCTACTTCCAGGACCCCTATCAGGGAATGCCTCTGGACGGCTACACCGCCCTCTTTGAAAAGCTCCTGGACCACCCCAACATCACCCTCCGGCTGAACACCGACGCCCAGGCGGTCCTCACCCTCACCCAGGTGGGTACCGTGCTGGTGGACGGGGAGGCGTTCAAGGGGACGGTGGTGTATACCGGGGCGGTGGACGACCTGTTCCAGCGGCGGTTTGGCCGCCTGCCCTACCGCACCCTGGACTTCCAGTTCGAGACCCTGCCGGTGGAGTGGTATCAGACCCACGGCACGGTGAACTACACCGTGGACCAGCCCTTCACCCGCATCACCGAGTTCAAGCACCTCACCGGCCAGGAGCTGCCCCGGAAGACCACCGTCGTGCGGGAGTTCTCCAGGGCGTACACCGGGGAGGCGGGGGAGATCCCCTACTACGCCGTCATCAACCCGGAGAACCGGGCCCTCTACCAGCGCTACGCCGACCTGGCCGGGGAGTACCCCAACCTCCACCTCCTGGGGCGGCTGGCGGAGTACCAGTACTACAACATGGACGCCATCGTCCTCCGGGCGCTGGAGCTGGCCGACAAGCTCAAGACAGAGAAGAAAGGATGACCTGCCCATGGGCCAAAAGCTCATCACCTTCGCCGTGCCCTGCTACAACTCCGCGGACTATATGGACCACTGTATCCAGACCCTCCTCACCGGCGGGGAGGACGTGGAGATCATCCTGGTGGACGACGGCTCCACCAAGGACGACACCCCCGCCATCTGCGACCGCTACGCCGAGCGGTATCCCGGCATCGTCCGGGCCATCCACCAGGAGAACGGCGGCCACGGGGAGGGGGTCAACCAGGGGCTCCGCAACGCCACGGGGGTCTACTACAAGGTGGTGGACTCCGACGACTGGCTGGACGAGGAGGCCCTGGCCAAGGTGCTGGACAAACTGCGCCAGTTCGTGGCCAACGGCCACCCCCTGGACCTGATGATCGCCAACTACGTCTA
>CANQMK010000066.1 GCA_947624895.1 uncultured Oscillospiraceae bacterium
ACTTGCCTTGCTTGCCATTAGTGCAAGGGGCAAAAATCCGCTGTTTTCCAGGGTGTTTTCTTTCTTGTGCTTTACGGGAAATCGTGGTATAGTGGGGAATGAAAATTCCTTGATTTTTGAAAGGGGCGTTGGGATATGGGCCTTGATATGAACGCACTACTTGCGGCGGCTTCAAAAAAGGTTGAAGCTAATCGCAAATCATTTGTACCGCTTGAATTAAACGAGTGGAATGTCCAGGCAATCTTTGACAGGTGCTTGGCTAAAGACGGTACTCAGATGGGAAAAATCGCGTCTGGCATCCTCTTTTCCCGGACGATGGGATATAGCCCGGAAGATGAAGTTTTGATACGGTTTGACAAAGCGGCAATTCAATCGGACAGGAAAAATATCCTTTATCTGTATGGCCAGATGAAAAACGTACACATGAAGAAAGAAGAATTGACACCTCGGGACGCTTTCATCACATACAGGGATGTTTCTTGGACAGATGATAAAGAAAAATTACTGGAGCTATTGTATTTGGGTTGTACTAAGGAAACACTTTGTATCATCCCATTTTATGCGAAAACAAATTCAACTTCTTTGGATTTAACTGAAATAAAGCCCACTCTCTCCCCGAAAGACCCGGCGTTCCCAGAGTGGTGGGAACAGCACAAGTCTGAGTGGGAGGGGTAAACAGCCACTCCCTTAGTGAGTTCAAGCGAGAAAATTTTTTCTCAAAAAATTGGTGAACAGGCTTGCCATTTCCCTCTTTTTTGTCCTTGGTATATAGAGGGGTAGCGATACGCCATCTGACCTTGGGACAAAGTGTCCCGAAGCAAACTGAGCCGCCGCACAGCGCCCAATCGCTGTGCGGCGGCTTTTCAATGCTGAAAGAATGGAGGGAAATATGAAGCAAAACACGCCGACCCACACCGGGGGACAGATCCGGGTCAAAAACCTTTCCGCCTATTGGCTTCCGGCGCTCACCGTATGCCGGGACATCGGCGGCACCATCTACTCCGTCACGGGCAGCTATGAGGGGACGGAAACCCTGGACAAAAAGCTGGGCCGCATTTTGGAGCGGGCCGCAGAGAGCGAGGCGGGGCA
The DNA here is from genome assembly GCA_947624895.1 of uncultured Oscillospiraceae bacterium. GTDB lineage: Bacteria > Bacillota > Clostridia > Oscillospirales > Oscillospiraceae > MGBC124762. The sequence continues at coordinate 1,090 of CANQMK010000066.1, forward strand.
TCCATGACAAACACCCCGGCCTGTGGTATAATAAGAATGACCAAACCTGTACTGACAGTTGCCCAGGAAAAGGAGGACAATATGATTGGGGCAACTGAAAAAATCACGGCATTGTACTGCCGGTTAAGTCAAGAGGATGAAAGGCTGGGCGAGTCCCTGTCCATCGAAAATCAAAAGGACATCCTTCTCCGGTACAGCAAAGAGCACCATTTTCTCAACCCCGTTTTCTTCATCGACGACGGTTATTCGGGCACCAGTTTCGACCGCCCCGGTTTTCAGAAGATGCTGGAGGCTGTGGAAGCTGGACAAGTGGCCCAAGTCATTACCAAAGATCTGTCCCGCTTTGGCCGCAATTCCGCCCTGACGGGAATGTATATCAACATCACTTTCGCCAAGTATGGGGTGCGGTATATCGCCATCAACGACAACTATGACACCATCGACCCCAACAGCATCGACAACGATTTCGCCGGAATTAGAAACTGGTTCAACGAGTTTTATGCCCGCGATACCAGCCGGAAAATCCGGGCGGTGAACAAGTCCAAGGGGGAGCGGGGCGTACCGCTGACGGTACACGTCCCCTATGGCTACAAGAAAGACCCGGAGGACAAGTCCCGGTGGCTTGTAGATGAAGAAGCGGCCCAGGTGGTGAAGCGGATTTTCAATCTCTGTATGGAGGGCCGGGGGCCGATGCAGATTGCAAAACTGCTGACGGCGGAAAGGGTGCTCAATCCCACGGCATATAAGCGAGGACAGGGCCAAAACCCGCCAAACCCGGAGAGCGCCGACCCGTGCCATTGGAGCACAAATACGGTGGTAAATATCTTAGAGCGCCGGGAGTACACCGGCTGTACGGTGAATTTCAAGACCTACACTGTTTCCATCTGGGACAAGAAGCAGCGGGACAACCCGGAGGAGAAGTGGGCGATATTTGAGGGCACTCACCCGGCCATCATCGAACCGGCGGTGTTTGACAAGGTGCAGGAGATTCGCCAACAGCGGCACCGCAGGACAAAGACGGGCAAGAGCAGTATGTTCTCCGGGCTGGTCTACTGCGCCGACTGCGGGGCGAAAATGCACTACTGCACCACCAACTATTTTGAGAAGCGGCAAGACCATTTTGTGTGCGCCAATTACCGAAGCAACACGGGAAACTGCTCGGCTCACTTTATCCGGGCTGTGGTGCTGGAAGAACTGGTGTGGATGCACATGGAAGCTGTGATTTCCTATGTCACGCACTATGAGGCTCACTTCCGGGTAGCGATGGAGAAGCGGTTGAAGCTGTCCAGCGGCGAAGCGGTCAGGGCACGCCGCAAGAAGCTGGCTCAGGGCGAAAAGAGGCTGGATGAGTTAAACCGGCTGTTCATCCGTCTGTATGAGGACAATGTAAGCGGGCGGATCAGTGACGAGCGGTTTTCCATGATGAGCAAAACCTATGAGGACGAGCAGACCCGGCTCAAGGCCGAGGCGCAGTCCTTGAAGCAGGAAATCGAAGCGCAGGAGCGACAAATCGACGATTTAGACCAATTCATCCAGCGGGTACACAAGTACACGGAACTGAAAGAGTTGACGCCCTACGCTCTGCGGGAACTTGTCAAGGCCATCTACATTGAGGCCCCGGACAAGAGTACCGGCAAGCGGCGTCAGGGTATCCGCATCGCTTATGACCTGGTGGGATTTATCCCGCTGGAAAAGTTGGCAAAAGAGGAAACGGCATGACCTAAAGGCCACACCGTTCCCTCAAATTGGATTACTTTCTTATGGCACCCCGGACTTACCAGGCGGCACTTTTTTACAGAATGATGCAGATGAGGCCGCCGGAGCCCTCGTTGATGATGCGCTGAAGGGTCTCCTGGAGCTTGAAGCGGGCGTCGTCGGGCATCCGGCTGAGCTTGGACTGGAGGTCCTCGCTCACCAGCTCGTGGAAGGACTTGCCGAAGATGTTGGACTGCCAGATCTTCCCCGCGTCCCCCTGGAACTCCTGGAGGAGGTAGTTGACCATCTCCTCCGACTGCTTCTCGTTGCCCACGATGGGGGAGACCTCCGTCTGGATGTCCGCCCGGATCATGTGGATGGAGGGGGCGGAGGCCCGGAGGCGCACGCCGTAGCGGCCCCCCTGCTTGACGATCTCCGGCTCCTCCAGCTTCAGCTCCTCCAGGGCGGGCACCACGATCCCATAGCCCGTGGCCCGGACCTGCTCCAGCGCCCCCGACACCTTGTCGTACTCCGCCTTCACCTGGCTGAGTTGGGTGAGCAGGCTCAGAAGGTCCCCGTCGTCCCGGACGGGGAAGCCGGAGCGCTGGGACAGGGTCTCGTAAAAGAGGCTCCGGGGCATCTCCAGCCGGGCCTGGGCCACGCCGCTGCCCAGGGCGATGTCGGTGACCTGGGTCTGGCTGACCCACTGGCACCGGCCCATGGCCTCCAGGGCGGCGGGCACGTCCCGCATCCGGCGCAGGTCCCCGCCGCTCTCCCGGATGGCGGCGTAGAGGCCGCTCTTGATGGGGTGGTCGTAGGGCAGGGCGTCCACCCAGGCGGGGAGGAACAGCCCCAACTCCCGCAGGGGGAACTCCAACAGCACTCCCCGGATGATCTCCCGCACCGCCTCCTCCGACAGCTCCAGGCAGTTCACCGCCAGACAGGTGACGTTGTACTTCTCGCTCAGGGTCTGGCGCAGTTCCTGGGTCTCCGGGGCGGCGGGCCAGGCGGAGTTCAGGAGCAGGACGAAGGGCTTGCCCAGCTCCTGGAGCTCCCGCACCACCCGCTCCTCCGCCTCCAGGTAGCCCTCCCGGGGGAGGTCGGTGACGGTGCCGTCGGTGGTGACCACCACGCCGATGGTGGAGTGCTCGGCGATGACCTTGCGGGTGCCGATCTCCGCGGCCTGGGCCATGGGCATGGGCTCCTCCGACCAGGGGGTCCGCACCATCCGGGGGGCGCCGTCCTCCTCGTGGCCCACCGCGCCGGGGACCATGTAGCCCACGCAGTCGATGAGCCGCACGGAGCAGGCGGCCTGCCCGCCCAGGTCCACGCGCACCGCCTCCTCCGGGACGAACTTGGGCTCGGCGGTCATCACCGTCCGGCCCGAGCCGGACTGGGGCAGCTCGTCTCTGGCCCGGTCCCGGCGGTAGGCGTTGTCCATGCCCGGCAGGACCATGGTCTCCATGAACCGCTTGATGAAGGTGGATTTGCCCGTCCGCACCGGGCCCACCACGCCGATGTATACGTCCCCCTGGGTGCGCTGGGCGATGTCCTCGTAGAGCTTGTGGTCTTCCACAGTTCATTCCTCCTCGCAAGGCCAATGGGTTTGTCTCTATACTCTATGGACAGGAGGGGGAGGTTATGACAAAAAGACGGCGGACAGCCCTGGGGCTGTCCGCCGTCCCAGCGGGGGTCAGTTCTGGGAGACGACAGAGGCGCGCTCGATCATGGGGTAGGTGTACAAAGCGGCGCCGTCCAGGTTCTCCTTGCGCAGGTCCACGGCGGTGAGGCCGCCGTTTTCGTAGGAGGTGTAGTAGTATACGCCGGTGTCGGCGTTGCAGCAGCAGGAGTAGATGGTGACCTCGAACTTCCCGCCCCCCATGTCCACACAGCCCCGGGGCATGGCCACGCTGCCCAGGATGTGGAAGAATTGGTTCACGCTCTCCAGCTCCGTGTCCCCGGACAGGGAGTTGAGCCGGGTGAAGGCCGCCCGGACGAAGCGGGAGACGGAGGAGCAGTCCCCCGGCAGGCCCAGGGCGCCCATCCCCCGGCTGTACGGCGCCAGGGGGAGGGAGGGGCAGAAGTGGTTCACCGGGGGCTGGGTGGAGAGGGCCATATAGTTGGAGAGGTTCTGGAGCTGGAAGGGGAAGGGGGGATTGTTGGTGAGCACCCCCACGGGGTTATCGTAGACGTGCAGGCCGTCGGCCATGGACTCCACCACCAGGCACCCCGTCCGGTCGGCGATCATCCAGTGGAGCTGGGAGTTGGGGAGGTCCTCCCGGAAGGGCACGTCCACCAGGTCCATCTCCGCCAGCAGGGTCCGGGCGTCGGCCAGGCAGTCGCACTGGGCCACGATCCAGGGGATGAACTCAAAGGGGGCGATGTTCACCTTCCCCGGCTGGGGGGCGGCGCGGTAGACGGCGTTGCCCACGAAGTGCAGTCCCGCCATAGAAAGGCCCTTCTCGTTGGTGGCGTCGTAGTAGAGGGGGTAGCCCCCGGTCACGTAGCTCATGCCGAGGAAGGCGTAGTGCTGGGTCAGGGGCGGGGCCATGCGGAAGGGGAGGGGGAAGTTCCGGGGCGTGACGGTCACCGACTCCTCGTAGGAGTATTCCAGGTCCAGGTTCCGGCCGAAGTAGAAGCTCTTGGTCTCATAGGTGGCGGCGGTGCACATAGGGTATCCCTCCTGGTTTCATGTCTGCCCGGCGGGCGGGTCAGGGCAGCTCTACCAGCTCGTACGCCCGGCTGCCCAGGCCGATCTCGGCGGCGTGCTCGATGGTGTGGACGCCGTGGCGGGACTCCACCCGCTCAACAAAGTGGTCCCGGCCGGGGTCCTGGGAGGCGTAGACCAGGTCCAGGCAGGCCTGGTCGATGGCCACCGGGTCCAGGGAGGCCAGGATGCCGATATCCGCCATGCAGGGGTCCTCCGCCACGGCGCAGCAGTCGCAGTCCACCGACAGGTTGCACATGATGTTCAGGTAGACGATCTCCCCGTGGAAGAGGTCCACCACGCTCTTGGCCGCCTCCGCCATGGCCTCGCAGAAGGCGTCCTGCGCCGCGTGGCGGTCCCAGACCACCGTCTGGTCCAGGGTGGCCCCGGCGGAGTGGATGTTGCACTTGCCGGCGGAGGAGGCACAGCCGATGGACAGCTGCTTCAGCGCCCCGCCGTAGCCCCCCATGGGGTGGCCCTTGAAGTGGGAGAGGACCACCATGGCGTCGTAGTTCTGGATGTTCTTGCCCACCAGGTTCTCCGTCAAGACCTTGCCGCCGGAGACGGGCAGGTGGAGGTCGGGGCCCTGGGCATCCATCAGGTCCACGTCGAACAGCTCGGTCCAGCCGTGGCCGGCCAGGAGCTTGAGGTGCTTGTCGGTGGCGTTGCGCTCGCCGTCGTAGGCGGTGTTGCACTCCACCACCGTGGCCCCCAGGTGGCGGATCACCGGGGCCCAGAACTCGGGGTGGAGGTAGTTCTGGTTCCCCTCCTCCCCGGAGTGGACCTTGGCGCAGATCCGCCCCGTCAGGGGCTTGCCCAGGGCCTGGTACAGCTCCAGGACTTTTTCCGGGGTGATGGTCTTGGTGAAGTAGACGGTCGGTTTGCTCATCGGGTTCCTTCCTTTCCGCGCGAAGCGCCGGGGGCCGTGAGGCCGGGTGGTTGAAGTATATCCCTATTATACCAATTTTTCCTGGGGAACGCAACCGGGGCTTTACGGGGCGGCAAAAAAGGAGTATAATGTCCCCCAAACCCCAGAAAAAGGGAGCGTGTTCCATGCGCCAGACCAAGACCTCCATCCCCTCCTCCCTGGCCCGGGGGGCCAGGAACGGCGTGCCCATCGGCATGGGCTACTTCGCCGTTGCCTTCGCCCTGGGCATCCAGGCCAAGGCCGCCGGTCTCACCCCCTTCCAGAGCTTTTTGGCCAGCCTCCTGTGCGACGCCTCGGCGGGGGAGTACGCCGGGTTCGGCGTCATCCGGGCCGACAGCGGCCTCTGGATGATGGCGGTGATCACCTTCGTCGCCAACGCCCGCTACCTCCTCATGTCCGCGGCCATGAGCCAGCGGATGGACCCGGCGGGGAAGACGATCCACCGCTTCGCCATGTCCATGTACATCACCGATGAGATCTTCGCCATCACCATCGCCCGCCCGGGCTATCTGGACCCCTGGTATCTGTACGGCGCGGCGATGGTGGCCTCCCCGTGCTGGGCGGCGGGCACCGCTCTGGGGTGCGTGGCGGGGAACGTGATGCCCGCCCGGGCGGTGAGCGCCCTGAGCGTGGCCCTCTTCGGGATGTTCCTGGCCATCATCATCCCCCCCGCCCGGAAGGACCGGGTGATCGGGGCCCTGGTGGCGGTGTGCTTCGCGGCCAGCTTCGCCATGAGCCGCCTGCCGGTGGTCTCCGGCCTGTCCGAGGGGACCCGCACCATCCTGCTCACCGTGGTCATCGCCTCCGCCGCCGCGGCGCTCTTCCCCCGGACCCGGCGGGGAGCGCGGGAGGAAGGGGGTGAGGCGGCGTGAGGAACTACGCCTATATCCTGGTGATGTTCGCCGTGATCTACGCCATCCGGGCCCTGCCCATGACCCTCATCCGCCGACCCATCAAGAGCCCCTTCCTCCAGTCCTTCCTCTTTTACGTGCCCTACGTCACCCTGGCGGTGATGACTTTCCCCGCCATCGTCAACGCCACCCAGCACCCCCTGGCCGGGGTGCTGGCCCTGGTGGTGGGGGTGGTGGCGGCCTGGTTCGGCCTGGGGCTGATGCCGGTGGCGGTGCTGTGCTGTGCCGCCGTCTTCCTCAGCGAACTGCTCCTGGTCTAGGCGACGGGACGACAGGCGGCGGGGCCGGAGGGCCCCGCCGCCTGTTTTTGCCGCCGGGCGGCGCTTTTCTTCTTGCGTTTATGGACAAGTTATGCTAGAATGCTATCCAGAAAACTGTTGATTTTTCACAGTTGATCTTGTGACTTGGAGGGACGTACCATGACAGGCAATCGGTTCCATCGTATGATCGCCACCCTGCTCGCCCTGGCCCTGGCGGCCTCTCTGCTGTGCGTGGGCATCGTGCCCGCGGCGGCGGAGGGGGCCAGCTACGTGTTCGACGTGGGCCAGCTCACCGCCGCGGCGGACAAGGAGAGCTTGGTGGGCGGCTCCTTCGCCGAGGGGTACATCGCCACCTTCGGCGAGCTGACCAAGCGCACCAGCTCCAAGGGCGACGTCAGCTCCGTGGAGGTGGGCAAGAACGGCGCCAGCGGCTTCACCTTCACCGTGGGCGGCACGGCGGAGGTGAAGGTGGAGTTCTCCTCCACCGGCGGCTCCAACGCCTCCACTGTGGGCCTCTGGAACGAGGCCGGTGAGCTGGTGCCCAACAGCGAGGGCGTGAGCGTGGTGGAGGGCATGGGCAAGACCGCCCTGACCTGGTCCGCCCTCCCCGCCGGGACCTATAAGGTCGTCTCGCCCGACGCCTCCGAGTACAACCGGGGCGCCCGGGTGTACTCCATCTCCGTGGAGGACTCCGCCGGGGCCCGCGCCCCCCGGAAGGCGTGGGACCAGGTGGCTGACCCCGCCATCACCGACGTACAGATCGACGGCGGGACGGTCACGGTGCGCTACGCCATGGACGTGGGCTATGACGGGGCAGACGCGGTGAGCGTCACCATGCTGGGGGCCCAGGACAACGCCAGCGCCGACGGCCTGGACGGCGCGGCCACCTTTACCCCCAAGTTCTCCGGCCAGTACACCTTCGCCGTCACCGCCACCCGGGAGGGGGAGACGGACAAGACCGGCCACGCCGACACCCCGGTGAACTTCGTCCTGCCCCTGGCCGCCCCGGTGGTGGCCAACGCCGCCAGCCTGGGCGGCGGCGGGATCAACGTGGACTGGGACGAGGTGACCGAGGCCACCGGCTACAACGTCTACATGGACGGCGGGGCCAAGGCGGTGAACACCGCCCCGGTGGAGAAGACGGAGTTCGCCGTCACCGGCCTCACTCTGAACAGCACCCACACCTTCACCGTCACCGCCCTGCGGGGCGGTGAGGAGTCCGCCCCGTCCCAGGCGGTGGAGGGCACCGCCACCCCTGAGCGCCAGCAGGCGTGGCGCTTCGCCACCTTCGGCGTGTCCACCAAGCCGGACAAGAACTACGCCCAGGGCGACCTGAACAAGGACGGCCAGGTCACCGTGATCGCCTCCGGCGGCGCGGGCAAGATCCTGGCCAACTCCTCCGACGGCCTGGCCTTCTACTACACCGCCATCCCCACCGATAAGAACTTCACCCTCCGGGCCAAGGTCCACGTGAATTCCTGGGAGAACAGCAGCTCCCAGAACGGTTTCGGCGTGGCCGCCCTGGACCGGGTGGGCAGCGGCTCCAAGGAGTTCTGGAACAACTCCTACCTGGCCGGGGGGATGCGCTACGCCTACTACTACGACGAGGCCACCGGCAACCTCTACGCTGAGGACGACCCCAGCTACGTGGGCGTGAAGTACAATATGCGCCTGGGGCTGGCCTCCCTGGGCCGCACCGGGGTGACCTGGGAGGGCCTGGACGCCATGGGCGGGGAGGTCACCGCCCCTCCGGGCTTCACCACCCAGACCGCCCGCCTGGAGACCTACGCCCTGGCCGAGGGCAAGGGCCCGGGCACCTATAACCTCATCGGCAACGGCTCCGCCCTGGAGGGGGTCACCCGCCTGGACAACGAGCTGACCGACTTCG
>CANQMK010000067.1 GCA_947624895.1 uncultured Oscillospiraceae bacterium
ATGTACCGGGAGATGGCGGAGACCGCCAAGGCCGAGGGCTTTGACGAGCTGGCCGCCCAGTTCGCCGGGGTGGCCGCTATCGAGAAGTCCCACGAGGAGCGCTACCTGGCCCTGCTGAAGAACCTGAAGGAGGATCTGGTGTTCCAGCGGCCCGACGGGGAGTACATCTGGGTCTGCCGCAACTGCGGCCACATCCACGTGGGCAAGTCCGCCCCCCAGGTCTGCCCCGTGTGCAACCACCCCCAGGCCTATTTTGAACTGCGCAAGGTCAACTACTAAGCGCCGCCCAAAAGCCCCGCCTCCGGCGGGGCTTTTGCTTGCTTTTTTCCGTCTGTGCTGGTACAATGAAGGTATCCTATTTACACTTTGGAGGTGTCTTTTATGAAAAAACTTGCCCGCTGGGCGCTGGGCGCGGCCCTGTGCCTGTCCCTGTTGGTCTGCGGGGCGCTGGCCGCGGAGGATCGGGTGGTGGCTGTCCAGCTGGACGGCCAGGCCCTGACCTTTACCGACGCGGCGCCCCAGGTGGTGGACCAGCGCACCTTTCTCCCCTTCCGGGCGGTCTTTGAGGCCATGGGGGCCCAGGTGGACAACCAGGGCGACGTGGTCACCGCCGTCCGGGGCGACAGGACGCTGACCATGACCATCGGCTCCACCCAGGCCACCGTCACCGAGGGGAGTCTGACCGTCCCCATCACCATGGACGTGGCTCCCTACGTGGACCCCGCCACCTGGCGCACCTACGTCCCCGTCCGCTTCGCCGCCCAGGCCTTTGACTGCGCGGTGGGCTGGGATCAGGACGCCTACACCGCCGTTCTCGTGGACACGGAAAAGCTGGTGGACGAGGCCATGGCCGGCCGGAGCTTTACCCGCCTCCAGCAGATCATGGACCCGGACGGGCGCTACTCCACCGGCATCTGGGACCTGGACGCCGACTTCACCCTGGACTTGGCCTCCCTCTACGCCATGAGCGGCGACATCCAGGCCACCGTCCAGGACGAGTCCAAGTTGGAGATGGACATGGGCCTGAAGATGGACATGAGCGGCCTGCTGGAGGCGATGGGCGACGACGACCCGCCCGAGCAGCAGGATCAGGCCACGCAGGACATCCTGGACGCTCTGGCCACGCAGGGCGTGGGCGTCTCCGCCCGGGGCGACTTGGCCCAGGGCAAGCTCTACCTGAACATGGACCTCTCCGCCCTGGGCGACGCGGCGGCCCAGGCCGGCCTCGCCCCCAACACCTGGTTGGAGTTGGACTTGGACAACCTGATGGAGCAGATATACGGCATGAGCTGGGAACAGGCGATGGCGCTGGAGGTCAACTGGGACACGGACTACGCCTCCCTGCTCTCCGCCCTGGCGGGCGCCGTTTTGCGGCCCGATGACGCCGCGGGGGGCTACGCCGCCGCCAAGGCCACGGTGAACGAGTGCGTCGCCGCCTTCTCCGACGAGAGCTTTACCCAGGAGGGCAACACCTACACCACCTCCTACGTCCTCCCCCTGGGGGATAGGGCCAGCGGGGTGATCGCCGTGCGGCTGGACATGGGCGCGGACGGCGCGCCGGAGCGGTATCTGCTGCGCGGTACCCTCTCCACCGGCGGGAAGAGCATCTCCGACCTGGGCATGAGCGTCTCCGGCGGCCGGGACGGGAAGATAAAGGCCGACGTGGCCGTCAGCGTCGACGGCCAGTCCCTGCTGGACGTGACCCTGGACGGCGCCTATACCCCCGGCTCCACCGCTCCCCAGACCGAGCCCCCCGCCGGGGCCACGGTTGTCCCCTACACCCAACTGCTGGCGGGCGCGGACAGCGCCGCGTAAATCTCCCAACCCCAAGGGGGCGGCCCACACGGGCCGCCCCCTTTCTTTGGCTGTTGACAGCTTTTGGGGCACAGCAAAAGCTGATGCCGCCCTCTGGCCGAAAATTTGCGGTGCGGCAAAAGGGCGGCTCGCGGCGGCTGGCATAAAAAACCGGGGGCGCTCCGTGCGGAGCGTCCCCCGGTTTGTCGTTCTGAGGCGCGGAGGGGCGTCAGTCCTCCTTGTTCGCCATCTGGGCCTTCTGGATGTCGGGGAAGTGGGAGTACATGGGCTCGATATCCTTGCCCCGGAGGCGGCGGTCCACATAGTTTTTGGTGATCTTCATCACCAGACCGCTGAGGCTGAGCACGCCGATCAGGTTGGGGATCATCATCATGCCGTTGAGGGTGTCGGCGATATCCCAGGCCAGGTTCTCCCCCATCACCGCGCCGCCGTAGATGGCGACGACGAAGATGATCCGATAGGCCAGCACCGCCTTGTCGGAGAAGAGGTAACCGCAGGCGGTGGCGCCGTAGTGGGACCAGCCCAGGACGGTGGAGAAGGCGAAGAGCATGACCGCCACGGCCACAAAGGCGGAGCCGATAAAGCCAAACTGCTCGCCAAAAATGGTGCTCATCAGGTTGCCGTTGGAGATGGCCACGCCTTTGAACTCCGTGACCACCTGGCCGGTGGACAGGTCCACCAGGTCGGAGGAGAGGATGGAGAAGGCGGTGAGGGTGCAGACGATCATGGTGTCGGCAAAGACCTCAAAGATGCCCCACATACCCTGGCGCACCGGCTCCTTCACGTTGGAGCTGGAGTGGACCATGACGGAGGAGCCAAGGCCGGCCTCGTTGGAGAACACGCCCCGCTTGGCGCCCTGCTCGATGGCCAGCTTGATGCCGGAGCCCACGATGCCGCCGGCGGCGGACTTCACCGCGAAGGCGCCCTTGAAAATCGCGCCGAACACGGCGGGGATCTGGTGCAGGTTGGTGAACAGGATGATCAGGGTGCCTATCACATACAAAACGACCATGAAGGGCACGATCTTCTCGGTGACCGAGGCGATGCGCTTCAGCCCGCCCAGGATGACCAGGGCCACCAGAGCCATGATCACCACGCCGGTGACCCAGGTGGGCACGTGGAACACAGTCGCCATGTTGCTGGAGATGGAGTTCACCTGGGTCATGTTGCCGATTCCGAAGGAGGCCAGGAAGCAGAAGATGGAGAACAGCACCGCCAGCACCGCGCCGATGGCCTTGCAGCCCTTATAGCCGCCCAGGCCGTCCCGGAGATAGTACATAGCGCCGCCGTGCCACTCGCCGTTCTCGCCCCGGCGGCGGTAGAAGATACCCAGGACGTTTTCGGAGTAGTTGGTCATCATGCCAAAGAAAGCGATGACCCACATCCAGAACACCGCGCCGGGGCCGCCCACGATAATGGCCCCCGCCACGCCCACGATGTTGCCGGTGCCCACCGTGGCGGCCAGAGCGGTGCAGAGGCTCTGGAACTGGCTGATGGACTTATCCTTGGTGTGGGCGGACACGTCCTTTCGGAAGATACTGCCGATGGTCTGCTTGATCCAGTGCCCCAGATGGCTGAGCTGGAAGCACTTGGTCAGGCAGGTCATCAGCACGCCCACGAAGGCCAGCAGGATGATGGCGGGCCAACCCCAGACGATGTTGCTGTTGATAAAGCCGTTGACCTTGGTGACCACAGAGAGAAATGTATCCATAGTTCGCGCTCCTTCCTTCTTTCTCGTCGGATCAGGTTTCCGTCCCCGGGGCAAAAAAGCGGGAGCGCCACCGGGGCGCTCCCATCCAAAAACAGCTTGCTCCGCCGGGGCTTGCGGCCCGGGGGAAAACTCTGTCCTTTTGCCTGAGAGATTTGGCGTGTCTCCACGTCTGCCCCTTCGGCCCCCGGCCTATGGCCGGGCGTCTCCAGAGTGCGATCCGTCTGCGGTCCTACCGCGTGGCGCGGCACCTGAGAGTGTTACTCCGTCGGTCGGGCAAGGCCCTGTTTTCCGCAGACTTCCCATCGCACGATATTCGCTTTTTCTTCCCTTTCAGGAAACTATGGACTGTATTTTACCACATTTTCTCCCTGAACGCAAGGAAATTTGTTGAGGATTGTGCCCCAAATCCCAGGGCGTTTCCGGGAAAATCTTATGCAATCTTCCCATCCCCTTCCCCGCTCCGGATCAAAAAAGCGGCGACCGCCGGAGGGCGGCCGCCGCGGGGCGCTGGGACTTACTCCTCCACCACCTGGGCGTCGGGGGCGTTCTTCTTGACGCTGGCCACGCCGTTGAGACAGGAGTCCTTGGCGGTGTAGCCCTCGCTCACGGCGATGATCTGGCCGTTGTTGGCCTTCAGACGGAAGCGGAACTCCCCCGCCTTGTCCGTGTAGACCTCAAACTTGGGGTGGGTGAGCGTGGGGAAATCGGGGACGGTCTGGTCCTCCACCTCCGCCACCGCCGCGTGCTTCTGGACGCTGGCGACCCCTTTGCGGCAGGAGTCCAGGGAGGAGTAGACCTCGCTGGTGGCGATGACCTCGCCATTTCCGGCCTTCAGGTCGAACTTAAAGCCGGTGGCGGTCTTGCGGATCACGAATTTGCCCATGGGAAAGACCTCCTCGTCTATCAAGATACCACCAGTATATTCCATTTTTCCCTGAAAATCAACTATTTTTCCCAACCTCTGTACAAACGGGCGATCTTCCGCTATACTGGAGTTGTCCGCCCCGCCCGGGCGGGAGCTCGCCCGGAAAGGAGCGAAGGCCCATGGTCCTCACCGCCCAAGCCAACACCCCCCTCGGCCCCGTCCTCCTGACCTCCGACGGGGAGGCCCTCACCGGGCTCTGGTTCCTGGGCCAGGCGCGCTTCCCCCACCTCCCGGACAGTGCCCGTCCCGCGGAGGCGCTTCCCCTGTTTCGCCAGACGCGGCGGTGGCTGGAGGTCTATTTCTCCGGCAAGGCGCCGGACTTTACGCCCCTTCTGCGGCCTGACGGGACGCCCTTTCAACAGGAGGTGTGGGCCCTCCTCGCCGCCATCCCCTACGGCCAGACCCGGACCTACGGGGCGATCGCCCAGGAGGTGGCCCGGCGGCGGGGGACGCCCCGGATGTCCGCCCAGGCGGTGGGCGGCGCGGTGGGCCGGAACCCCATCTCCCTGCTCATCCCCTGCCACCGGGTGGTGGGGCGGGACGGCGCCCTCACCGGCTACGCCGGCGGGCTGGACAGAAAGCGCGCCCTCCTCCGCCTGGAGGGGGCGCTGCCCGACCTCTACGACGAAGACGAAGGCCCGCCCCGGTGACCGGGGCGGGCCTTGTGTATGGTCGAAAAAGCGCTACTTGCCCAGCGCGGCCACCGCCCCGGGCAGGGTCTCCGGGTCGCCCACCGCCAGGAGGACGGTATTTCCCACCCGGTCCACCACGGCGGCCTCCAGGCTGGGCACCGCCTGGGGACAGTAGCTCCGGCAGGTCTCCAGCTGGCTCTCCACCCTGGCCTGAAGGGCCTCCTGGGCGGTCTGGGCGGCGGCCTCGTCGGTGAGGACCAGCACCGCCACCTCGTCGGCGCTCACAGAGGCGTTGAGGGCCAGATAGCCCTTGCAGTCCACGATGGTGGCCTCGTCCACGCCGTAGAGCAGGGGCAGGACCCCCTGGTCCACCGCCTCCATCTCCCCGGAGAACACCCCCGCGTCCAGAAGGGCCCGCACGTCCTCCACGGCGTAGGGCCGGTCCTGGCCGCCGCAGCCGCCCAGGACCAGCGGCAGGAGCAGCAGAAGGGCGGCGGCTCTATGTCTAAGCGCTCTCATCGTTCCCAGCTCCTTCCTCCAGGGCGGCCCGGCTTCGGAAATACTCCTCCGGGTCTATGATGTGGCTGCGCAAATAGTCGGCCCAGACGGTGTAGCCCTTCTTGGTGAAGTGGCACCCGTCCACCGTCCAGTCGGCGGGGAGCTGGCCGTCCTCTCCCCGGAAGGCCTCGGCGGTGTCCAGCAGGACCACGCCCTTCTCCTCCGCCTTCTGGCAGATGATCGCGTTGAAGGCGTCCACGTTGTCGTTGTTCTCATAGTAGGCCAGGTTTTTCCGGGCCAGGGCGTCGTTCAGGGGCGGCAGGGTCTGGAGGTAGATCACCGCGTCGGGCTGTACGGCGTACACCCCGTCCAAAAACCGCCCCAGCCCATCGGCAAACTGGTCGGCGGGCCAGCCCAGCTCGTTGACGCCGATCATGATGTAGACCTTGTCATACTCCCCCTGGGCCAGGGCGTCCAGCATGGTGAGCTTCTTGCCCCCCACCGGGAAGGTGTACTTGGGGTCGTCCACCCGGAACACGGTCATCCCCCGCGCCCAGTAGTACTGCCCCGCGCCCAGGCCGCCCCAGAGCTGCAGGCCCTCCGTCCGGGAGTCCCCCAGGAAGACCGCCCGCTGGAACACGGAGTCGTCCGCCGCCTTCTCCCCCTCCTCCAGCGGCTCGCCAAAGTCGTAGGTGGGGGGCGGCGGTGTGGGGCTGGGGGTCGGTTCCGGCGTGGGCGTTGGCGCGGGAGTGGGCGTGGGCATGGACACGGAGGGGGTCGCCGCCGTCTCCTGGGCTGGGAGGGACGGCTCCGCCGAAGCGCTGGGGACCGGCGAGCCGACGGCCCCGCTCCCCCAGAGCACGGCGCAGAGGACCACGGGCACCAGGACGCAGGACGCCACAGCCAGACGCGGCCAAGGCTGGCCGCGCCCGGTCTTTTTCCTCTCCCGCTTTCCCATCCTTGTCCCTTCCCCGCCTTCCGGGGCGGGCCGTTTTCAGCTCCGGCGCGCCCCTCGTTTCGACCTTTTTCCCTTCCTTATAGGCTACCCCACCCGGCCCTGTCTGTCAAGACGCAAATTCTGAAAAAGATCATCGTCTCCCCCTGCCGGACAGAGGCCGTGTCCCGCCGCTCCGGGGGCATTTTTTCCCGCCCCGCTCATAGATTGTACTACTTCGATCGCACAGGGGGAGGATCGCTATGAAGGTGTTTGTCATCAGGAGCCGGGCCATCGCGGCGGCGGCGTGCGCGTTGGTGGCGGTGGGGATGTTCTGGGCGGTGAACCACCCGGCCATCGTGGGGGCCTCCGCCTCCACCCGGCAGTTGCCCATCTACTGCGTCCAACGGGACCAGAAGGTGGCCGCCCTCTCCTTCGACGCCGCCTGGGGGAATGAGGACACCCAGACCCTCATCGACATCCTGGGGGCATACAACGTGAAGGCCACCTTCTTCGTGGTGGGGGACTGGGTGGAGAAGTACCCCGAGTCGGTGAAGGCCCTCCACGACGCGGGGCATGAGGTGATGGGCCACTCCAACCACCACGACCACTTCAACGCCCTGTCCAGCGACCAGATCGTGGCGGATATCAACGCCTGCAACGACAAGATCGAGGCGGTCACCGGCGTCCGCCCCACCCTCTTCCGCCCGCCCTACGGGGAGTACGACGACCACGTCATCTCCACCGTGCGGAGCATGGGCATCCAGCCCATCCAATGGGACGTGGACAGCCTGGACTGGAAGGACCTCTCCGCCGGGGAGATCACCAAGCGGGTGACCTCCAAGGTCCAGCCGGGGTCCATCTGCCTCTTCCACAATGCCGCCAAGCACACCCCGGAGGCCCTGCCGGGGCTCATCGAAAATCTGATCGGCCAGGGCTACACCCTGGTGCCCGTCTCCCAACTCATCCTGCCCGGCTCCTACACCATCGACCACACAGGCCGCCAGTGCCCGGCCTAGGGCGGCGCGCGAAAAGGCGGCCCGGCTGACGCCGGACCGCCTCCGCGTGTCTGTTTTGTAGGGCTGATCTCCCTTTTTTACTCGGCTAAGAACCGCTCCAGCCGGTCCAGGCCCTCCTTGATGTTGCCCAGGGAGGTGGCATAAGACCAGCGGACGAAGTTGGGCGCGCCAAAGCCGGAGCAGGGCACCACCGCCACCAGAGCCTTCTCCAGGAAGACCTGGGCGAAGTCGTCCCCGTCGTGGATGACCACGCCGCCCAGGGTGCGGCCGATCAGCTTCTCCACGTTCATCATCACGTAGAAGGCCCCCTGGGGCTTGATGCAGCTCACCCCGGGGATGGTGTTCATCCGCTCCACGATGTAGTCCCGCCGGGCCTCGAACTCCCGGCGCATCTCCTCCACGTCCTCCTGGGGACCCTCCATGGCCTCCACAGCGGCCCACTGGGACACCGAGCTGGGGGCGCCGGTGGAGTGGCTCAGGTAGTTGGCCATCACCTTGGCGATGGACTCCTCCGCGGCGGCGTAGCCCACCCGCCAGCCGGTCATGGCGTAGGACTTGGACACGCCGTTGATGAGGATGGTGCGGCGCTTGACCTCCTCCCCCAGGGAGGCGAAGGAGGTGAACTGGAGGCCGTCGTAGGCCAGGCAGTAGTAGATCTCGTCGGAGATGACGTAGAGGTCCTTCTCCACGCAGACCGCCGCCAGCGCCTCCAGCTCCGCCTTGGTGTACATCATGCCGGTGGGGTTGGAGGGGTTGTTGAGGATGATGGCCTTGGTCTTGTCCGTCACGGCGGCGGCCAGCTTCTCCGGGGAGAGCTTGAAGTGCTCCCCCTCGCCGCAGTCGATGACCACCGGCACGCCGCCCACCATGCGGATGAGCTCGTAGTAGCTGACCCAGTAGGGCGCGGGGAGGATCACCTCGTCCCCCGGGTCGCACAGGGCCCGCAGGGCGATGTACACGTTGTGCTTGGCGCCGCTGGCCACCACGATCTGGGCGGGGGTGTAGTCCAGGTCGCAGTCCGCCTTCAGCCGGTCGCACACCGCCCGGCGCAGCTCCATGATCCCGGCGGCGGGGGTGTACTTGGTCTTGTTGGCGTGGATGGCGGCGATGGCCGCGTCCTTGATCCGCTCCGGGGTGTCAAAGTCCGGCTCCCCGGCGCCAAAGCCGATGACGTCCACCCCCTGGGCACGCATCTGCTTGAACATACTATCGATCGCCAGGGTGGTCGAGGCGTGAACCCCCTTGGCCAGTTGAGACAGCTCTTTCATCTTGGTATGACCGCTCCTTTCCCAAACGTTGTGACATATTATATTCTAACTCTTGCAAAATTGCAAGGGAAACTTTTTCAAATCCGGCCCAAAATGAAAGATTATATTTTTCTGCCTTCATTTTCGCCCCAGAGGGCGCCCCGTCTTGGCGAAAACAGACAAAAAAACGCCCGGAGGCCGCGCTCCGGGCGTTGCTTTTCAGTTCAGCGGCGGTAGAGGTCGTCGCCCCGGCTGTCGATGGCGACGGTGAGGGGGAGGTCCTCCACCTCCATGCGCTTCACGCTCTCGCACCCCAGGTCGTCAAAGGCCACCACCTGGCTGGAGCGGATGCACCGGGCGATGAGCGCTCCGGCGCCGCCCACGGCGGCGAAGTACACCCCGCCGTTGCGGACGATGGCGTCCACCACCGCGTCGCTCCGGTCCCCCTTGCCCACCATGGCCCGGAGGCCCAGGTCCATCAGACGGGGGGCGAAAGGGTCCATCCGCCCGGAGGTGGTGGGGCCGCAGGAACCCACGGCCATCCCCTGCTGGGCG
>CANQMK010000068.1 GCA_947624895.1 uncultured Oscillospiraceae bacterium
GGCCCGCCCGGCCCACCACCTGGGTGATGAGGGAGAAGGTGCGCTCCCCCGCTCGGAAGTCGGGGATGTAGAGCCCGCTGTCCGCGGCGATCACCCCCACCAGGGTGACGTTCTCAAAGTCCAGCCCCTTGGCCACCATCTGGGTGCCCAGCAGGACCGGGGCCTTCCCCTTGGCGAACCGCTCCAGGATGGACTGGTGGCTCCGGCTGGGGGTGACGATGTCCGCGTCCATCCGTAAAATTTCCCGGCCCGGGAACATCCGCTCCAGCGTCTCCTGGAGCCGCTGGGTGCCCGAGCCCACAAAGGCCAGCTCCCCCCCGCAGGAGGGGCACCGCTGGGGCAGGGGCTGAGAGTGGCCGCAGTGGTGACACATGAGCCGGCCGTTGGCGGAGTGATAGGTGAGGTAGACCGAGCACCGAGGGCACTGGGGCGCCTCCCCGCACCGCTGGCACACCACCCGCTGTCGCGCCCCCCGGCGGTTGAGGAGCAGGATGCTCTGCTCCCCCCGGCGGATATTCTCCCGCAGTTCCTCCTCCAGCTCCTGGCCCACGTCGGTGTCGTTCCCCCGGCGCAGTTCCTTCTTCATATCGCTGACGATGACCTGGGGCAGGGCCCGCTGGTTGTACCGCCCGGGCAGGGTGAGCAGGGCGTAGCGCCCCTCCTGGGCCAGGCGCATGGTCTCCACCGCCGGGGTGGCCGACCCCAGCACCAACAGCGCCCCCGCCGCCGCGCAGCGGTACTGGGCCACCTCCCGGGCGTGGTAGCGGGGCACGTTTTCCGACTTGTACGACCCCTCCTGCTCCTCGTCCATCACCACCAGCCCCAGGTTCTCCACCGGGGCGAACACGGCGCTGCGCGCCCCCAGGGCCACCCGGGCCGCGCCGGAGCGGCACCGCTTCCACTCGTCGTACCGCTGGCCGTCGGTGAGGGAGCTGTGGAGCAGGGCCACGTCGGCGCCGAAGTAGCTGGTGAAGATCCGCATGAGCTGGGGGGTGAGGGCGATCTCCGGCACCAGCACCAGGGCGTTCTTCCCCCGGGCCAGCACCGACTGGATGAGCCGGATGTACACCTGGGTCTTCCCCGAGCCGGTGACCCCGTACAGCAGGGCCACCCCCGGCTTCTCCCGGCGGCTCCGCTCCTCCAGGGCGTCAAAGGCCCGCTGTTGGTCCTCGTTGAGGGTGAAGGGCGCCCCCGGCGCGGCCCCGGTCACCTGGGGCCGCCGCAGGACCTCCCGCCGCTCCAGGGTGAGCACCCCCCGCCGGGCCAGGGCCCGGACGGTGGCGGGGGTGGCCCCGGAGAGGTAGCACACGTCCTTCATCCCCCCCTGGCCCACGGCGCACAACAGCTCCACCACGTTGTACTGGAGGGGCGCCGCCCGCCGCCGCTGGGCGGCCCGGGCCAGAGCCTCCTCCGGGGGGATGGCCAGGGCGACCAGCTCCTCCGTCTTGTCCCCGATCCCCCGCTTGGCGCTGTGGATCACCTCCACCGCCCCCGCGTCCCGCAGTCGGGCCAGGGCCTTGCGCGGGTCGGCGGTGCCCAGGGCCAGGCGCGCCTGGCCCATCTCCATCCCCTTCTCCCGGTGGAGCAGGCACTCCACCAGCCTCCGGGCCACAGGGTCCTCCCCGGCGGCGGCGTAGGCCGCCTCCCGGTCCACCCCCTCCCGCAGGCGGCACAGGTCCTGGACGGAGAACCACAGCCCGGTGGGGAGCATGGCCTTGGCGCACTGGTAGACGGTGCAAAAATAGCGCCGGGACATCCACAGGCAGAGCTTCAACTCCGCCCGCGAAAGTACCGGCGTATCGTCCAGCACGGTGAGGATGGCCTTCAGCCGCCGCTCCTCCCCCTCCTGGGGGAGGAGGGCCAGCACCAGCCCCTCCGCCGCCCGGTTCCCCCGGCCAAAGGGGACCAGCACCCGCATCCCCGGCGCCAGCCGATCGGCCAGCTCCGGGGGCACCAGGTAATCATAGGGCTTGTCGATGGCAAAGGTGGCCGCGCTCAGGGCCAGCTTCGCCCGCAGCCGCTCCGCCACAGCCGCCTCCGGTTCAGTCGGGGACGACCACCTGGCCCTCGGCCAGCTGGCGGATGGCCAACGTCACGGGCTTATCCTCCAGGGGATAGCCCTCGTCCTCGGCGGTCTGGGCGATCAGGCGGGCCTGCTGGGCCACCACGTTCACCAGCTTATAGCGGCTGGGCACCTGGGCCAGCAGGTCGGACATCGCGGGATAGAGCATCATAGCGCGCTCACTCCTTCCATTTGATTTTGCAGCACCGGCAGGCGCTGCCTCACCCGGCAGCCCTCCGCCTCCAGGATGGACAGGACCTCCTGGGTGGCGTTGGGGACGCTGTCGTTGATGACGAGGTAATCGTAGAGGGGGATCTGCTGATATTCCCGCTTGGCCTGCTCCAGGCGGCCCTGGATGACGGTCTCGTCGTCGGTGGCCCGGCCGTGGAGGCGGCGGGAGAGTTCCTCGAAGGTGGGGGGGATGACGAAGATGAGCACCGCGTCCGGGCACTTGCGCTTCACCGTGGCCGCCCCCTGGACCTCGATCTCCAGCAGGACGTCCACCCCTTGTTCCAACTGCTCCTGGATCACCTTCAGGGAGGTGCCGTAGTAATTGCCCACGTACTGGGCGTACTCCAACAGCTCCCCCCGCCCGATCATCCCCTCGAACGTCTCCCGGGAGACGAAGCGGTAGTCCACCCCGTCCTGCTCCCCCACCCGGGGGGCCCGGGTGGTGTAGGACACGGAGAAGTGGATGTCCGGCCTGGCGCTCAAAAACTCCGCGATCACCGTGGACTTCCCCACCCCGGACGGGCCGGAGAGCACGATGAGCGTCCCCTGTTTCTTTTTCTTCCCGGTCATAGCGTTTCCTCCTCTGTGGGGGCGGTCTCCCGCCCGGTGAGCCGGTCGTTCACCGCGGTGGTCTGGATGGCGGCCAGGACGATGTGGCCGGAGTCCATGATGAGCACCGACCGGGTCTTCCGGCCCAGGGTGGCGTCGATCACCCGCCCCGCCGCCTTTCCGTCCTGCACCATCCGCTTCACCGGGGCGGACTCCGGGCTGACCACCGCCACCACCCGTCCCGCGGCCACCATATTGCCGTAGCCGATGTTCACCAGCCGCATCTCCCGGCCTCCTCACTCGATGTTCTGTACCTGCTCCCGGATCTTCTCGATCTCCGCCTTCATGTCCACCACCAGCTTGGTGACGTTCAGGTCGGTGCACTTGGAGCCGATGGTGTTGGCCTCCCGGTTGAACTCCTGGATGAGGAAGTCCAGCTTCCGGCCCACGCCGCCGCCCTGGGCCAGCATCTCCCGGAGCTGGGCGATGTGGGAGCGCAGGCGCACCGTCTCCTCGTCCACGGCCACCTTGTCGGCGAAGATGGCCGCCTCGGTGAGGATACGGCTCTCGTCCAGCTGGCGGTTCTCCAGCACCTCCCGGAGCTTGGCCTCCAACCTCTGGCGGTAGGCGCTCACCGTCTCGGGGGAACGGCGCTCCACCTCCCCCACCAGCGCCTCGATGGTCTGGGCCCGGCCCAGGATGTCGGCCCGGAGCTTCTCTCCCTCCTTGGCGCGCATGGCGTTGAAGTCGGCCAGGGCCAGCCCCAGCGCCTCCAGCAGGTCCGCCTTCACCGCCTCCAGGTCCTCCTCCGGCTTCTCCGCCGTGAGCACGTCGGGGAAGCGGGCCGCCAGCTTCAGCCGCTCCATCTGAGACCGCCCGTCGTTCAGGGCGGCGGCCTCCCCCAGCTCCAGGGCCTGGGCCAGGCTCTCCAGCGAGGCCATGTAGCTCCTGGCCAGCTCCACGTCCGCCTTCACCCGCAGGCTCTGGCCCAGCTCCTCCCGGATGGTGAAAAACACGTCCACCTTCCCCCGGGCCACCTGGGCCTGGACCTCCTTTTTCAGGGCGTCCTCGGCGAAGATATACGCCCTGGGCAGCTTCACGGTGCAGTCCAGATAGCGGTTGTTCACCGCCCGCACCTCCACCACCATCTCCC
The DNA here is from genome assembly GCA_947624895.1 of uncultured Oscillospiraceae bacterium. Taxonomy (GTDB): domain Bacteria; phylum Bacillota; class Clostridia; order Oscillospirales; family Oscillospiraceae; genus MGBC124762. The sequence goes on from CANQMK010000068.1 coordinate 3,996, forward strand.
GGCCGTGGGCCAGGTACTCCCCCCGGCCGTAGCCGGTCATGCTCTTGATCACGGTCTCTCCCGCTCCTTTCGTTCCGCCGCGCTCAGCAGCACGGCCCGCCCCACGGGGTGAGGCAGCTCACGCACAGATAGGCGCTGCACGGGTCACAGCCGCCCACGGTCTCAAACCCCTCCGGACGGTAGGCGTACCCGCCCTGGCTCATCCGCTCATAGGCCTGGCGGTAGCGGAGGTTCCCCGGCTCCATCTGGGCGGCCATCTGATAGTTCTGCCTGGCCTCGTCCAGCCAGCCCCGGCGGTAGCACACCACCCCCATGAGGTAGTACCACTCGGCGTTCTTCACCGGGGCCTCCTGGGTGAGCAGGCGCTCCGCCGCGTCCAGGTTCCCCGCCTGGATGACCTGGGCCACCTTCTGGAAGAAGGGGTCCTGTCCCCCGGCGTAGCCCCCCGCGTACCCTCCGGCGTAGCCCCCGGCGGACCCGGCGGAGCGGGTCTGATAGGCGGCCTGTCCGCCCCCGGCGCGGTGCTGGGTAATCTGGTCGTAGGCCTCGTTGATCTCCTTCATCTTCTCCTCGGCCAGGTCGGCCAGGGGGTTGTCCTGATAGTTGTCCGGGTGGTACTTCCGGGCCAGCTCCCGGTAGGCCCGCTTGACCTCCTCCTCGCTGGCGCCGGGGCTCAGGCCCAGGACGCGGTACGGATCGTTCATGGCGATGTTCTCCCGTTCTCTGTCCGAATTTTTCTCCACCGGCCTGTGAGCACCAGCGTCTGCACGCCGGGCAGGCCCAGGTAGAGGATGTTCTCCAGAATATCCGCCCAGGGGGTCCTGGGCAGGAGCTGAAAGGCCGACTGGCAAAGGGCCAGAGAGTGGCCCATGGTGGTCTCCAGGTAGTCCCGGTCCACCGCCCCGCCGAAGCGGGCGGCCACCGGGTTATACCGCCCCGCCCGGGCGTCCTCCTCCAGGTCGTCCACGGCGTCGGCCAGGTAGACCCACCGGCCCAGGTGGTAGAGGAGCTGTCGGCGCGGGCGGTCCAGCGCCTCCTCCCCCGTCTCCGGCGCGGCCCCGGCCAGGAGGCGGGCGAAGGCGTCCGCCGCCCGGTCCAGCTGGGGGGAGCGGGCCCGCTCCAGCGCGTCCAGCTCCCCCAGACAGGCGGCCACGTGGCGGTCGAAGTCGGGCCGGGCGGCCCGGGCGGCCCCATAGGCCCGTCCCAGCGCCCACCGCGCCCCCCGGCTCCTCCACCGGGCCAGGCCCCTGCCGTCCGCCACGCCGTCGGCCAGCTGGTAGGCGGCCAGGATCACGCTCTCCCGGGCGCACAGCTCCATGGCCGGGCTCCGCGCCAGGCAGGGCCTGCCCTCCCGCGGGTGGCGGGGACAGCGCCGCCGACACGTCCCCGCCTCCCCCCCGTCCAGCAGGAGGAAGAGAAAGACGAAGTCGTAGTTGAGGATGAACCGGGCCGCCGGGCCGCACACCTCCCGGAGGCAGTGACACAGCCCGCAGTAGGCGGCCTGATAGCGCTCCCACGCCCCCCCGGCGAGCCGGTCCCGGTCGGGGCGCACGTAGCCGAACAAGCTACCCCTCCTCCAATGCCACCACCCGGAAGCGCACCGCTCTGCGGCGCAGGCGGCGGTCCAGGGGGAGGGACACCCCCAGCAGGGTGAGCACGAACCCGCCCACCCCCGCCAGAGCGGCCACCCCCTCCGGGGCGTTCCCCAGCAGGAGGTAGACGGCGAACAGCACGCCGAAGGGGATGAGGTACAGCGCCGCGGCCAGCCCCAGCAGCTGGGCGGTGGAGGACTCCACCGTCACCCGCTGGCCCGCCCGGGCCCCCAGGTCGTCCTGGGCCACGGCGGTGATGGGGGCGGTCTGGACCATGGAGCCGCACCCGGCGCAGTGGTCGCAGTCGTGGGCACAGGCGGAGACCCGCTCCACCTCCACCTCCACCCGGCCGCCGTCCAGGCGGCGCTTCACCAGGGCCTTCTGGGTCATGTTCCCCCTCCGATCTGTCCCGCGCCGGCGGCGCGGATGGTGACGGTGTACCCGTCCCCCACCACGCCGGCGCCCTCCACCCCCAGCAGGCTCACCGTGGCGGCCACGGGGCTCTGCCCGTCCGGGATGGCGGACAGGTCCGCCAGGTCCACCCGGACCAGCAGGTTCTGCTGGGGCATGATCTGATCCAGCGCCTGGGCGGTGCCCCGCACCCGGACGGTGAGGGACTGGGTGACCACGCTCACGTCGATATCGTCAGGGCTGTTCACCAGCTCGATGTTCCCGGTGGAGAACTCCCGGACCTCCAGGCCCTTCCCCTCCAGGCGCACCTTCGCCTTGGCGATGCCGGTGAGGTTGGTCACCTCCTCCCCCAGGGGGATGGTGAACTCCGTCTCCAGGGGCAGGGAGGTCTTGGCCAGGTCGATGGTGGCCACGCTGATGGCCTGGCCGTAGGCGTTCAGGTCGCTCTCGCTCCCCGCCAGGGTGACGGAGGCCGGCTCAATGGACCAGGTCAGGTGGGGGTCGTCCCCGTCGGCGATGCCCCCGCCGGGGAGGAAGTCCACCGTCAGGGGGATCTCCCTGGCCATGGTGACCGGCAGGGTCACGTTCACCAGCCCCGGCTCGGATTTCAGTCCGGCGTTCTCCATGGTCCCGCCGTCATAGTCGATGAGGACGTAGGGCATATCCTCCCGCACCGCGTCGGTGAGGCCCTCCCGGTTCAGCGTCACCTGGGCGTAGGCCACCTGGCCCACCACATCCTCCGCCCCGGTGACCGTCACCGTCTCCGGCTGGAAGGCGAAGGTGCCGCTCTGGTAGCCCTCGGCCACGCTGCCCAGGAACACCCCCCGGACCTCCACCTCCCGGCTCACCCGCTTCGCCACCGTCACCGGCACATAGAAGGGCTCCCGCCCCACCGGGGTGAAGCTGTTGGCGGAGACGTTCCCCGGCCAGATGATGTCGTAGGCCTGGCTGTACTCCCCCTCCGCGCCGATGTGGCTCAGGTCCACCTGGATGACGATGTTGTCCCGGCGGAGCTGGGAGATGACGGCCCAGCGCCCCTGGACGGTGAGGGACACCGTCTGATCCCGGTCCCCCACCAGCATCAGCCCGTTGCTGTTGAGCACATCCTCCCCCACGAAGGTGACGGGGATGCGGGAGATGGTCTGGGTGCGGTCCTGGGTGTCCACACTGCGGACGTACAGCCACAGGGCGCAGGCGATGAGGATCGCCAGGGCGATATAGAGGGGCTTGTTGGGCCTATTCCCGTCCCGTTCCATCCTTGGCCCCCCCTTTCAACAGCTTCAGAAGGCCGCCCAGCAGGGGAAACTTCTCCCCCTGCTGTTCCTGGGCCTCCGCCTCCGGGGCGGGCGCCAGTTCCGCCCGGAGCATCCGCTCCAGGCTCTCCGGGGCCAGGTGCTGCTTCAGCATCCCGCCCACCGCCAGGGAAATGGACCCCGTCTCCTCCGAGACGATGGCCACCACCGCGTCGGTGCGCTCGCTGACCCCCACCCCGGCCCGGTGGCGCATCCCCAGGTCCCGGCTCAGGGAGTTGTTGCTGGTGAGGGGGAGCATACACCCCGCGCCCACCACCCGTCCGGCCCGGACGATCACCGCCCCGTCGTGGAGGGGGGCCTTGTCCCAAAAGAGGTTCTTCAGCAGCATGGCGTCCACCCCGCAGTCCAGCGGGGTGCCCGTCCGGATGATCTCGTCCAAAAGGTTCTTCCGCTCAAAGACCATGAGCGCCCCCACCCGGTCCTTGGAGAAGGCGGTGTAGGCGGCCACCGTCTGATTGATGGCCTCCTCCAGCTGGGGCACCGTCTCCTCCTTGGCGAAGAAGGAGCGCAGCCGGTTGCTCCCCAGCTGCTCCAGCAGCTTGCGGAGTTCCGGCTGGAAGATGACCACCAGCGCCAGAAAGCCCAGCTCCAGCACCCGGCCCAGGATGAAGCTCACCACGTTCAGCCGCAGCAGGTCGGACACCCACAGCGTCACCACCAGGATCACAATGGCCTTGGCCACGTTGGCCGTGCTGGTGCGGGAGACCAGGAGCATGAGCCGATAGAGGAGATAGGCCACCAGGGCGATGTCCAGGATATCCGTCACCCGGATGGTCTGGATGAACAGGATCGCCCCCTGCCCCAGCTGGCTCAACCACTGCATCGTCCGCTCTCCTCCTCTCTCCCCGCCCCGCTCCGGGGGGCCGTGGGCAGTCTATGATATCACGGATACATTATACTGTATCTTCCCGGAAATAGCAAGGTTTCCCCCGGCGGTTCTTCAAAAAAAAGCGCCGGGCCGCTCCGGCCCGGCGCGAAGGCTGTCAGGTTTTCTGGTCCGTCTTCCGGTGGAGGGAGAACCTGGACTCCGTCCCCGCCGCCAGGCGGCGGAGGTTGCCCCGGTGCATCCAGATGATCAGCCCCGCCAGCAGGGCCGCCGTCACCAGCACCAGCCAGTCCCGGCTGACGAGCAGGGCGGTGGTGAAGGGGAAGCTGGCCGTGGCGCAGACCGAGCCCAGGGAGATGTACCGGGTGGCCGCCACCAAAACGACGAAGATGGCCAGGGCGATCGCCCCCACCCGCCAGTCGATGAGAAAGGTGAGGGTCACCCCGGAGAGGATGCCCTTCCCCCCCTTGAAGCCGAAGGTGCAGGGGAACATATGCCCCAGCAGGCACCACAGCCCCGCCCACAGCTTGGCGTACAGCGCCAGGGCGCCGTTCCACCCCTCGCCGCTCCACAGCCGGACCAGGGCCAGTACCACCAGCACCGCCGCCACCATCTTCAGCACGTCCAGCGCCAGCACCACCGCCGTGAGCTTTCCGCCGAAGGCGCGGTGGAAGTTGGACAGCCCCGCGTTGCCGGAGCCGTGGCCCCGCACGTCGTCGTGGAGGATGTACTTGGACACGATCACCGCCCCGTTGAAGCACCCGCACAGGTAGGCGATCCCCGCCGTCAACACCCCGATCAGCACCCCGGTCAGCACCGCCGGCGCTCCGCCGATCCCCGCCATGGTCTACCCCTCCTTTTCGCCCTTCTCCCGGACGGTGAGGCGCACCGGCGTCCCCTCCAGGCCGAAGGTCTGTCTGATCTGATTTTCCAGATAGCGCTGGTAGGAAAAGTGAAAGAGCTGCGCGTCGTTGCAAAAGCAGACGAAGTGGGGGGGCTTGACCCCCACCTGGGTCATGTAGTAGATCTTCAGGCGCTTGCCCTTGTCGGTGGGGGGTTGGACCCGGGCGGTGGCGTCGGCCAGGATGTTGTTGAGCATCCCGGTGGTCACCCGGAGGCTGGCCTGGTCGTTGACGTAGTTGATGAGGTCGAA
>CANQMK010000069.1 GCA_947624895.1 uncultured Oscillospiraceae bacterium
CCCATTTGCCCCTCTTGGTCGGTGACAAGATAAAGGCCGGAGACATTGACCTTCTGCACGTTGGAATATCCCCGCGGGGAAAGCAACTCGTTTCCGTTTTGGTCAACAATGGAGTAAAACCCGTTGTTGTTCAGCACAGCGGAATACTTCAAGAGAAAACTATTTTCACGATCTGTATAGGGGTTTGTCAGTTCACCAATTCGATTCCCTTTGGTATCCACCGTATAGAGATATCCGTTTTTCGGAAAAACGATTGCGACGCCATTGTAAAACGCGCCCAGGTCATCGCCGCCAAAGGTCGCTTTTTGGATCCCGACAGCGCGATAGTCAATGACAGACGGGGTGTTTTCAAGAGATACCCGGAGATGGTTGGTTTCTTCCCTGTCTGTTCCGCCAACGACAAAAAGGTCAACATATTTGATGTGCGTGACGGGGTCTTCGTGGACCTGGAAACTATTAATAGAATATGCGTCCAACTCCTGCGAAAAGCTCCATAGGATTGTCTCCGCCGATGTATTGCCATCCCGCATTACAAGGTCGTTTGCCTGGAAATAAAAGAGATAGTCTTCTATACACCTGGTGTCACCCCAGACGGTAACGTCTCCTTCAACCGGCAAATACACAAGTTCAATGTGGCTGGGCCTGGTTGAATAGTTTACACTGATCAGCTTTTCTCCATTGCCGAAGACAACATCCAGGATCTCCCCTTTGTCCCACGGGTACTCTTTGATCAAAGCGCCGTCAGACCGATATACCGATACGCTGGCGGGAAGTTGCTCATGCGCGTTTTTTGCCGCGGCGATCGTCGTGCCATAACCAAAATGTACAACGTCAAAGTCCATGGGCAGTACGATATTTCCTCCAAGATCCAGGACGCCCCGCTTCCCCATAAAGTCTTCCACAATGCTCAAATCATACAGCGGGGACAGGGTGATCTCGGTATAGGAGCAGGGGATCAGCTCTTGACCATTTAGGTCAAATACGCCACGGGAGCCCCGTTGCGAGGCCTTTAATACCATCTGGCTCTTTGTCTGGGAAAAACGCAATGTCTCGTATTCGCATGGCAGCACGACATGACCCGCACTGTCCAGCAATCCATACAGATTTCCGCTTTCGTTTCTCACAATAAAATGGCCTTGACTGCTGGCTACCGGGGCGTAGTCAGCTTCAAAAAGCATTGCCTGGATGCCGCCAGTCGAAGGACTGTCCGCTTCGGGCGTTTCAAGTGCTTGCGGCGGGGTTGGGATGGTGCTGTCTGCCGGTAATGAGTTCCCTTTCTCTCCGCATCCACACAGAAGCAAAGCTATTGTGAAAATCAGCGTAAAACATTTGCCTGCTTTCATATTACCGCTCCTTTCATCAATCATATTAGCCGATATTGGCTAATATGATTATATACCGTATTCGGATAATATTCAAGTGGAAAGTGAGGCTTGAATATTATGATGTCTTACACGCGTTTGTGGGAGACGATGCAGGAGCGGGGGGTCACGCAATACGCCCTGATCAAATTCCACCATGTCAGTGCGGCGCAGATCACCCGTCTCCGGCGAAATGAGAGCGTCAGTACCCACACCATCGAAATGTTCTGCCGCATTTTGAACTGCCGCGTGGAGGATATTATGGAGTATGTTCCAGACCCGTGACCGCCTCCGCGCCCCTCCACCCCGTTCTTGCCTTTTCCCCCGGGGTGTGGTATGATAAAAATTAGAAGTTTGGCCTTTTTGCTTTGGAAGGGGAGAGAAGCGACATGAGAAAAAAACTGACCATCGGGCTGTGCGTCTGCGGGCTCCTGCTGGCCGGGCTGGGGGCCGCTTGGGGCTATCTGTACTGGCATCCCCAGCAGTACGTGGGGAGTTGGGACGCCGGAAACGTCCGCTATCCCATGGTCACCTTCCAGCCGTACAACGGCCTGGGCATCCACACACCGGCGGCCCTGGCGGAACAGAGCGTGGCCTTCAACGACGGCGTGGGGGCCTTCGCCCATGAGATGGTGGCGGCCTACCAGGACGATCTGACCCTGGACTACACCCTGGAGCGCGGCGACCAGGGGACGGATGTCCTGTTCGCCGGCCAGGGCACGGCGGCGGACGGGACGGTGGAGGACATCTCCCAGCTGCTCCACTTCGACCTGGTCATCCGGGACGACGCGAAGTGGCACTAGGGCCCGACCGCCCGATTTTGCGCTGCCACAGCAGATACACACCAGCGTTGCGGGAGGGGTTGCCTTTATGAGTTACGCCGATGAGGTATTTATCCAGAACTGCCGGGATATCTTAGACCATGGGGTGTGGGATACCGACCTGCCCGTCCGCCCCCGGTGGGAGGACGGCGAGCCGGCCCACACCGTCAAGCGCTTCGGGGTGGTGAACCGCTACGACCTGCGCCGGGAGTTTCCCATCATGACCCTCCGGCGGCAGTACCTGCGCTCGGCGGTGGACGAGCTTTTGTGGATCTGGCAGAAGAAGTCCAACCGCATCGCCGACCTGAACTCCCACGTCTGGGACGCCTGGGCGGACGAGACCGGCTCCATCGGCAAGGCCTACGGCTACCAGATGGGGGTGGAGTACGACTTCCCGGAGGGGCGGATGGACCAGGTGGACTGGATCCTCAAGACCCTGCGGGAGAACCCCGCCTCCCGGCGGATGGTGACCAGCATCTTCAACCACCACGACCTGAAGGACATGGCCCTGCAGCCCTGCGCCTGGTCCATGACCTTCAACGTCAGCGGCCATACTCTCAACGGCATTCTGAACCAGCGCAGCCAGGATATGCTCACCGCCAACGGCTGGAACGTGATGCAGTACGCCGCCCTGCTGATGATGTTGGCCCAGGTGTCCGGGCTGGAGGCGGGGGAGCTGGTCCACGTCATCGCCGACTGCCACATCTACGACCGCCACGTCCCCCTGGTGGAGGAGCTTTTGCGGCGGGAGCCCTTCCCCGCGCCAAAGGTCACCCTGAACAGCGCCGTCACCGACTTCTACGCCTTCACCAAGTCCAGCTTCACCGTGGAGAACTACCGCTTCCACGAGCTGGACGAGGCCATCCCCGTGGCGGTCTGACCGCCGGGGCTTGCGCGACCGGGCCGGATGTGGTAAAATTTACAAGCGCACGAAATCTGATAAGCGAGGTGCTTCCTATGCCGGAAAACAGCTACCATGACCAGAACAGCCTCTTTCTGGACGACGCCCAGGCGGGGGAGAGCATGAGCCTGGGGCGGTACACCGCCAAGACCTTCGCCCTGATGTTCCTGGGCCTGCTGGTGACCTTCGCCGTGGCCTTCTTCCTGGGCAACACCGTCCAGGGCCGCATTCTGGTGATCCGGGCCCTGATGGCCATGCCCTACCTCCACCTCATCATCCTGGTGGCGGAGCTGGCGGTGGTGATCGGGATGAGCGCCATGCTCCGCAAGCTCTCCCCGGCGGCGGCCACGGTGTGCTTTTTCACCTACGCCGTCCTCACCGGCCTGACCTTCTCCCTGATCTTCATCGCCTATGACCTGTCCACCCTGACGCTGATCTTCGGCTTCACCGCCCTCTACTTCGGCGGCATGGCGGTGTTCGGCTACCTGACCAGGATCGACCTGAGCCGCCTGCGCCCCATCCTCCTGGGCGGGCTCATCGTCCTGATCGTGATGAACGTGCTCATGCTGTTCATCCCCGGCCTGGCGGCCATGGACCGGGTGCTCTGCACCGTGGGGGTGGTGATCTTCCTGGGCTTCACCGCCTACGACACCCAGAAGATCAAGAGCTACTACTACTCCCTCCAGGGGGACGGGGCCATGCTGAAAAAGGCCGGCGTCATCTCCGCCCTGGAGCTCTACCTGGACTTCATCAACCTCTTCCTCTACCTCCTGCGCATCTTTGGCCGGAGCCGGGACTGAGCGCCGTCACCCCCCGCCGCGCGTCAGGCGTTTGCCTGGCGCGCGGCTTTTTTGCCCCGCCGGGAATTTCCAGGGGTTTTACCTTGCCTTTGCTGGACGGATGTGGTAAAATAGACAGGCTATATCAAGAGCGGGCGAAGGGGCAGCGCCCCCGCCCGAACCACGGAGAGAGAGCGAGGGGATCGAGTATGAAGAAACGACTGCTGGCGGCGGCGCTGGCCCTGTGCCTGCTGGTCTCCCTGGTCCCGGCGGCCCTGGCCGCCGAGCCCGCCCCGGATGGGCTGGAGGCGGCGGACCTGGTGGGGCAGAGCGTCTACTACCGCCACACCCACCCTCTGTTCGTCGCCGACCCGGCGGATCAGCCGGCGGACCTGAACGACCTGGGCTGGGTGACCCTCAGCCAGAGGGGGACCAAGGGCTATGCGGTCTCCATCAAGGCCCCCGGCGGGGACTTCCAGCCGGTGGACCAGGTCTATTACAGCGGCAACGGCGGCGGGAGCATCTACTGGGAGATGGCCCCCACCGTCGGCGGGGTCTACACCCTCCGGGTGACCCGGGAGGGCCAGTATGAGGACGTGGAGTTCACCCTTCTCAAGCTGACCTTCCAGAGTGACGACGGCAGCCCGGCCAACGACAAGGAAGGGGCGCCCATCACCCAGCCCGTCTACCTCACCGTGGGCGACACCTATGGCTACATCGACAACTTCCCCTCCGCCCAGGACCGGGGCGAGGGGAGCGACGGCGACCAGTTTTTGAGTTGGTCCCGCCAGAAGAGCACCGAGGGGGAACAGGCCGGCTTTTACAGCGCCGCGACCTGGGAAGAGGAGAGCTATGACGTGACCCTCTACCCCCGCTACGGCGTCCGCCCGGTGAAGAAGCTCACCTTCTCCCCCACGGAGGACGGCACCGCTACCCCGGAGGCCATCACCGGCGGTGTGAACTACGCCTTCAAGTTCACCCAGGAGGTGAGCTACGGCGAGACCACCAGCCCCGCCACGCTGAAGCTGGAGAACACGGGCAACCAGGTCTACGATGACATTGGCTTCCGGGGCGCCTCTGAAAACGTGTGCGCGGTGACTATGTCCGGCCCCGACGGACGGGAGGGCCAGTCCTTCCAGCTCCAGCCCAAGCAGGCCATCACCCTCACCTTTACCCCCGTCGCCGGCCTGGCCCCGGGCACCCACACCGGGACGCTCCAGCTCCGCTGTGACAGCGCCATCACCACCATCACCTTCCGTCTGACGGTGAAGCCCAAGGACGTGGAGATCACCGTCCAGGACCTCACCAAGCCCTACGGCAAGGCCCTGAGCACCACCAATGTGGAGTGGTCCGTCCCGGAGGACGCCGGGGTGGACAAGGAGACCCTGGGCGTCAGCTTTGAGAGCAAGGGCTTTCTCCCCAGCGCGGAGGTGAGCCCGGAGGGCTACGACATCACCGCCAAGGCCACCAACGGCAACTACCACGTGACGGTGAAGGGCGCCCCCAAGGTCAAGGTGGAGCAGGCCACCCCGATGGTCTCGGTGAACGCCGGGAACATCCAGGTAAGCGAGACCCTGCGGGAGTCCGCCCTCACCATCGTCTCCATCTCCAACCCCAACAACAGCCAGATGCCGGTGGTCGGCGGATCGGTGGCCTGGACCGACGACCAGGACACCCCCTTTGACGAGGGCGGCCTCCACCACCCCAACTGGACCTACACCCCCGAGGACGAAAACTACACCTCCGTCTCCGGCCAGGCCGATCTGATGGTCTTCGACGGGGAGGACCCCCAGCTGGAGGAGAGGGACCCCGCCCAGTTGACCGTCACCTACGACGGCGCGCCCAAGGCGGTGGACTTCATCTCCAAGGCGGGCAGCCCCGGGACGATCACCGTGGAGTACGCCAAGGCGGACACTGCGGACGAGGCGGAGGCGGCGGGCTGGGTCTCGGAGCCCCCCACCGCCGCCGGGACCTACCAGGTGCGTGCGTGGATTGACAAGAGCGCGCCCTACGCCCCCGGCGTGGACCAGGCCACCCTCATCATCAGCCCCCTCACCGCCCAGATCTCCTACTCGGTGCGGGAGAAGGCCTATGACGGCACCACCCAGGTGGAGGCCCGGAACCTGACCGTCACCATCGACAACCTGGCCGACGCTGACCGGGGCAGCGTCAAGGTGGCGGCCACCGCCCAATACTCTGGCGCGGAGGCCGGGTCCCACTACGTCACCATCACCATGACCGAGCTCACCGGCGAGGGGCACGAGAACTACGTCCTGCCCGCCGACCACACCCGCCGGACCATCGGGAGCATCGTCAAGAAGTCCATCACCCTGACCGCCCAGCCGGTGGCCAAGACCTACGGCCAGACCGCCGAGACCACCCTGGAGCGCTTCACCGCCGAGGGGATGCTCCCCGGGGACACCCCCGCCAACGCCCTGCCCAACGCGGTGATCCGCAGCGATGGCTTCGCCGCCTCCGCCGACGCGGGGACCTACCCCATCCTGGTGGAGGCGTTCCGGGGCAACTACTTCGTCACCAACGCCAAGAACGCGGGGACGGTGACGGTGGACAAGTCCACCATCGAGGTGAACCCCGCCACCGTCCGGGCCACCGACGGCCGGAAGGGCGGCGACCTGGGGCGGGTGACCGCCTCCGGCGTGGCCCACAACACCGTCAACCCGGGCATGACCGTCTCCGGCCAGTGGACCCTGGCCTACCAGCCCGGGGACACCGCCCTGCCCAACGCCGAGAGCTACACCGCCCAATGGACCTTCACCCCCGACCCCTCCTATGAGAACAACTACACCCTCGCCCCCCAGACCGGGGAGGTTACCTTCCCCCTGGTGGACAAGGACCCGGTGAAGATCACCGCCGAGCCCCAGACGGTGGTGTATAACGGCGAGGTCCGGGACTACACCAACCCCGTCGCCACCGACCCGGCGGACGCCGCCGTGACCCGCCAGTACCGCCTCCACCGGGACAACCACCCCGACGGGGACACGGTGGGCTGGGGCACCGCGGAGCCTGAGAACGTGGGCACCTATGACGTGCTCCTCACCGCCACCCCCCAGGACCAGAACACCTACGCCACCACCACCCTCATCCTCCACCTGACCATCGAGCAGGACACCCCGGTGGGCCAGGTGACCGCCCAGCCCGCCGTGGAGGGCACCCTCCTGGCCGACGTGCCGGTGGAGACGGTCTTCACCGGCGCCAACAGCGGCAAGGAGGTGGAGGGGACCTTCGCCTGGTACAACGGCGCCATCCCCATCACCGAGGAGGAGGGGACCTACGGCTGGACCTTCGTCCCCGCCGACACGGCCAACTACCGCTCCATCTCCGGGGACGCCACCGTCACCATGGCCCAGGACACCCGCCAGGTCTCCTTCGCGGTCTACAACCTCCCCACCCCCGCCTATAAGGACTACGCGGTGGTGGACGGGGCCGCCAGCGGCCTGAAGGCGGGGGAGAAGGTCACCTTCTACACCGACCCCGCCTGCACCGACCCCTGCGGCGCCCTCACCGTGACCGACCCCGCCGTCCCCGCCTCCGCCGAGCTGGACAACGACGGTCTCACCGCCCAGGGCGGCGTCCTCTACGCCAAGATCGACGGCAAGCGCTCTGACGTATCCCAGGCGGCCTACGGCGCGGAGCCCGGTCTGGACCTGCCCACCGCCGTCACCGTGAAGGTGGGGGAGGAGGCCACCCTCACCGCCTCCGCCCCCCAGGTGACCTGGGCGCTGGAGGAGAACGCCACCGCCGCCCTCACCGCCTCCGGCGGCAGCGCCACCTTCCGGGGCCTGACCCCCGGGGTGGTCACCGCCACCGTCACCGCCACCTACCCCCACCCTGACCCCGCCCGGAGCCAGGAGACCATCACCGTCACCCAGGGGGTGACCGTCACCGTCACCCGGCGGGAGGTCTACACCGTCACCGTGGCGGAGACCGCCCACGGCAGCGTCACCGCCACCCCCGCCAGCGGCGTGGCCGGGACGACGATCGCCCTCACCCCCCTGCCCGAGAGCGGCTATGAGCTCGCCTCCCTCACCGTGGCCCAGGCGGACGGCGCCGCCGTGACCCTGGAGGCGGACAACACCTTTGTGATGCCCGCCGCCGACGTCACCGTCACCGCCGTCTTCGCCCCCATCCCGCCGGCCGTCTACACCGTCACCGTGGCGGAGGCCGCCCACGGCAAGGTCACCGCCACCCCCACCCGGGGTGAGGCGGGGACCCCTGTCACTCTGCAAGTGACCCCGGACAGCGGCTGCCAGCTGGAGAGCCTCTCCGTCACCCTGGCCGACGGCGCGCCGGTGGCGGTGGAGAACAACACTTTCACCCTGCCCGCCGGGGATGTGACCGTCACCGCCGTCTTTGCCCCCATCCCGGTGACCCTCTACACCGTCACCGTGACCCCCAGTGACCACGGCGCGGTCACCGCCACCCCCACCCGGGGCGAGGCGGGGACCACCATCACCCTCGCCGTCAACCCTGAGACCGGCTACGGGCTGGACGCCCTCACCGTCACCCGGGCGGACAGCACCTCTGTGACGGTGACGGACAACACCTTCGTGATGCCCGCCGCCGACGTCACCGTGACCGCCACCTTCAAGCTCCTGCCCGAGGAGACCTACTCCGTCACCGTGGCGCCCAGCGACCACGGTACCGTCACCGCCACCCCCGCCACCGGCGCCGCCGGGACGAAGGTGACCCTCGCCGTCACCCCCGAGGCGGGCTATGAGCTGGACACCCTCACCGTCACCCAGGCGGACGGCACGGCGGTGCAGGTGACCGGCAACGCCTTCACCCTCCCCGCCGCCAACGTCACCGTCACCGCCACCTTTAAGGCCCTGCCTCCCGAGACCTACTCCGTCACCGTGGCGCCCAGCGCCCACGGCACCGTCACCGCCACCCCCGCCACCGGCGCCGCCGGGACGAAGGTGACCCTCGCCGTCACCCCCGAGGCGGGCTACGAGCTGGACACCCTCACCGTGAAGCAGACAGACGGCACGGCGGTGCAGGTGACCGGCAACGCCTTCACCCTCCCCGCCGCCAACGTCACCGTCACCGCCACCTTCCAGGCCCTGCCCCCGGAGACCTACTCCGTCACCGTGGCGGAGGCCGCCCACGGCGCGGTCACCGCCACCCCCACCAGTGGGAAGGCTGGCACCGTGATCGCCCTCACCGTCAGCCCCGAGGCGGGCTATGAACTGGACACGCTCACCGTCACCCAGGCAGATGGCACAGCGGTGCAGGTGACCGGCAACACCTTCACCCTCCCCGCCGCCAATGTCACCGTCACCGCCACCTTCAAGGCCCTGCCTCCCGAGACCTACTCCGTCACCGTGGCGGAGGCCGCCCACGGCGCGGTCACCGCCACCCCCACCAGTGGGAAGGCTGGCAC
>CANQMK010000070.1 GCA_947624895.1 uncultured Oscillospiraceae bacterium
CTTATCCAGGCCAAGGGCCGGGGCATTTGCCCCGGCCCTTTTTGACGACTCACATCTCCGGGTGCCTGCTCTCGGCGGAGATGTCGCTGAGGGCCGCGCCGGCCTCCATGTCGCAGGCGTGGGACAGGCTCAGGTCCCCCAGAGAGAGGATGCCCACCACCTTGTCCCCCTCCACCACCGGCAGGCGGCGCACCTGGCGGGCGGCCATGATCTGGGCCGCCTCCCGCACGTCGGCGCCGGGGGAGACCACCGCGCAGTTCCGGGTCATGATCTTGTGGACGGGGGTCTTGGCCGGGTCCTCCTGGACGGCCACGCACCGCAATACGATATCCCGGTCGGTGACCACCCCCCGGAGCCCGCCGTCCTCCCCGCACACGGGCAGGGACCCCACGTTGTGCTGGGCCAGGAGCTGGGCGGCGCTCTGGGCGGAGTCCTGGGGCCCCACCGAGGCCACGCTGGGGCACATGAGTTCTTTGACTTGCATTTTTCTCTCCCCTTGCTATAATAGTAAGTCGATACCGTATCTATTGTTCGCCGGAAGGGAAGAACTATTCCATGAAGCCGCTTTTGCACATCTGCTGTGCCCCCTGCTCCATCACCTGCATCGACACCCTGCGCGCCGACGGCCTGGAGCCCACCGGCTTTTGGTACAACCCCAACATCCACCTCTACACCGAGTACCGCCAGCGGAAAAACACCCTGGTGGACTACGCCAGGACGGTGGACCTGGAGCTGATCCTGGCCGGGGAGTACGGCCTGCGGCCCTTCGTCCAGGCGGTGGCGGGGGACATTGACCACCGCTGCGGCGTGTGCTACCAGATGCGCCTGGAGCCCACCGCCCAATACGCCGCCCAGCACGGCTTTGACGCCTTCACCACCACCCTCCTGGTCTCCCCCTACCAGAACCACGAGCTTCTGGTAGAGGTAGGGGAGCGGATGGGGGAGAAGTACGGCGTCAAATTCCTGCCCTACGACTTCCGCCCCCGCTTCCGGGAGGGCCAGGACCGGGCCCGGGAGCTGGGGCTCTACCTGCAAAAATACTGCGGCTGTATCTTCAGCGAGGAGGACCGCTACCTGGCCAAAAAGCGGCGGAAGAAGGCCCAAAAGGCGGCGGCGGGGGCGTAGAGCGCCCCCCGCGGCAGCCCCGTTCGTCAATCCTGGGACAAAGGAGAAATTTTCATGCTGGAGATCCAAAACCTATCCTACGAAGTCCCCAGCGAGGAGGGCCAGCTGGGCATCCTCCGGGACATCAGCCTGACCATCCCGGAGGGGAAGCTGGTGGTGGTCACCGGCCCCAACGGCGGCGGCAAGACCACCCTGGCCCGGGCCATCATGGGCCTGGTGAAGCCCACGGCGGGGCGCATCCTCTGGCGGGGGCAGGACGTGACCGACCTCTCGGTGACAGAGCGGGCCAAGGCGGGCATCTCCTACGCCTTCCAGCAGCCCCCCCGGTTCAAGGGCATGAAGATCGGCGACCTGCTGGAGCTGGCGGCGGGGACGGTCCTGCGCCACGACGAGCAGTGCCAGTACCTCACCCGGGTGGGCCTGTGCGCCAACGACTATATCGACCGGGAGATGGACGCCTCCCTCTCCGGGGGCGAGGTGAAGCGGGTGGAGATCGCCACCGTCCTGGCCCGGCGGGCCCCCCTGATGATTTTTGACGAGCCGGAGGCGGGGATCGACCTGTGGAGCTTCACCCAGCTCACCCGCACCTTCCAGACCCTCCACGAGGAGGGGGACGCCACCCTCATCATCATCTCCCACCAGGAGCGGATCATCGACCTGGCCGACGAGATCGTGCTGGTCTCCAAGGGCAAGGTGGCCGCCCAGGGGCCCAAGGCGGACATCCTGCCCCAGCTCCTGGCGGACACGGTGGCCGGGTGCAGCTATATGCGGGAAGGGGGGAACTGACGGTGGACAAGACGGAGTGGAAGGTCCTCAAAGAGATCGCGGACCTGGAGAAGACCCCCCAGGGGGCCTACAATTTCCGGCTCAACGGCCAGCTGGACGACCGCAAGACCACCGAGCACATCGACATCGTCAGCAAGACCGACAAGCCGGGCATCGACATCATCGTCCAGCCCGGGACCAAGAACGAGAGCGTCCACATCCCCGTGGTGCTCAGCCAGACCGGGCTCCACGACGTGGTCTACAACGACTTTTACATCGGCGAGGGGGCGGAGGTGGACATCGTCGCCGGCTGCGGCATCCACAACACCGGCTGCGAGACCGCCCAGCACGACGGCATCCACGTCTTCCACCTGGCCAAAGGGGCCAAGGTCCGCTACGTGGAGCGCCACTACGGCGAGGGCCCCGGCACCGGGGAGAACATTCTCAACCCCAAGACGGAGGTCTACCTGGAGGAGGGCGCCTCCATCACCATGGAGATGACCCAGATCCGGGGGGTGGACTCCACCGTCCGGGACACCCTGTGCGTGGTGGGCCCCGGCGGGGAGTGCATCATCAACGAAAAGCTCCTCACCGACGGCGCCCAGCGGGCGGAGAGCAACATGGAGATCATCCTGGACGGGGCGGACGCCACTGGCCGGGTGGTCTCCCGGTCGGTGGCCAAGGGGGAGTCGGTCCAGGTCTTCCGCCCCTGCATGACGGGCAGGGCCAAGTCCTTCGGCCACGTCCAGTGCGACTCCATCATCATGGACCGGGCCAAGATCAAGTCCGTCCCCGCCATCGACGCCCAGGACCTGGACGCCCAGCTCATCCACGAGGCCGCCATTGGCCGCATCGCCGGGGACCAGATCCTAAAGCTCCTCACCCTGGGCCTCACCGAGGAGGAGGCGGAGGAGAAAATTCTGGAGGGTTTCCTCCAATAGACCGCCCCAGCGTAAAAAGAGCGGGCGTGGCCGTCGGCCACGCCCGCTTTTTCGCGCTGTCTGGACCCCTGGGAGCGCCCCGCTCACACCAGGGTGAGGGTGAACTGGAACTGGGTCAGCCCGTCCTGGCTCTGGACGGTGATGGCCTCCTTGTGCTCGTTGAGGATGGTCTTGACGATATACAGCCCCAGTCCCACCCCCTCCCGGTCCATGGACCGGGACTTGTCCGACTTGTGGAAGCGGTCGAAGATGAGGTCCAGCTCCTCCGGCGGGATGGTCTCCCCCTCGTTCCGGACGGTGACCAGGGCCTTTTGCCCCTGAGTCTCCACGATCACCCACAGATGCCCCCCTGGCCGGGAGAACTTGATGGCGTTTTCCAGGAGGTTGTAGCACACCTGGGTGATGGCGTCCGGGTCCCCCCAGACCTGGATGGGCTCCTCCGGGAGCTGGGCCACCACGTCCAGGGACTTGGCGCTGATCCGCCCCTCCAGGCTCACCATGGTCCGGGCGGTGAGTTCCACGATGTCGAAGGGCTCCTGGGCGGCCACGCCCTTGCCCGCCTGGAGCCGGGACACGTCCAGCATCCGCCGCACCAGCCGGGACAGCCGCTTGGTCTCCGAGGAGATGGTCTGGAGGGCGGCGGTCTCCCGGTCGGGGGGGATGGTGCCGTCCAGGATGCCGTCGGCGAAGCCGGAGATGGTGGTCATGGGGGTCTTGAGCTCGTGGGAGATGTTGGCCACGAACTCACTGCGCCGGGCCTCCGCCCGGGCCAGGGACTCGGCCATGGAGTTGAAGGCCCGGGCCAACTCGCCCATCTCGTCGGTACGGCCCGTCTCGCCCATGCGCTGGTCGAACTCCCCCAGGCCGAATGCCCGCACCGTCTGGGCCATCTCCTTCAGGGGCTTGGTCTGCCGCCGGGTGGTCACCAGGGTGAGGAGGAAGGCCAGGACGAAGACCACCACCGCCGTCACCAGAAAGATCAACGAAAAGCCCCGCCACAGCTCGGTGAAGTCGTCCGCGGCGGTGGAGACGAAGACCAGCCCGATGGTGGTGTCCGCCCCGCCCACCTGGAGGACGATGGGCCGCCCGGCCACGTAGCGGTTCTCGTCGTAGAGCCCGCCCAAGGTGTTCATGTGGTCATAGCTCCCGTCTTCCAGGGTGCGCTCCAGCACCCCCTGGGACACCCGCTGGCCCACCAGCTGGTCCAGGTCCCGCTGGCCGGTGCCGTCGGCGGAGTAGACGATCTCCCCGTCCGTCTCGCACAGCAGGACGTGGGAGCGGGAGATCTTGGCCAGGGAGTAGAGGTAGGCCTGAAAGCCCCCGGAGCGGATGTCCATCCCCTGGGCGCGGTAGGAGGCGGTGAACTCCCCGATGAAGGCGGCGTTGTTGGCCAGGTCGTCCATCTGCTTGTCCGCGTTGTAGCGAAAGCTCAGGGTGGTGAACCCCGCCCCCAGCACCAAAAAGGAGACGAGGATGAGCCCCGCCACCAAGGCGAACTGCCTGGAGTACGCGGACTTCACGGCGTGACCTCGAACTTGTAGCCCACGCCCCACACCGTCTTGAGGCTCCACTTGGGGCTGACCCCCTCCAGCTTTTCCCGCAGGCGCTTGATGTGCACGTCCACCGTCCGGGAGTCCCCGAAGTAGTCAAAGCCCCACACCTCGTCCAGCAGCTGGTTGCGGGTGAACACCCGGTTGGGGGCGGAGGCCAGGCGGTAGAGCAGTTCCAGCTCCTTGGGGGGCGTGTCCACCCGCTTGCCGTCCACGATGAGTTCGTAGGCGTCCAGGTTCACCACCAGCTTGTCGAAGGTGAGCTTTTTCTCCCCCGAGTCCTCCTCCAGCCCGTACCGGCGCAGGACGGCGTGGATGCGGGCCACCACCTCTTTCGTCTCAAAGGGCTTGGTGACGTAGTCGTCCGCCCCGGCCTCCAGCCCGTGTACCTTGTCGTCCAGCTCCCCCTTGGCGGTGAGCATGATCACCGGGGTCTTGCCGTCCTCCCGGATCTTCTTGAGCACGCTCCACCCGTCCATCACCGGCAGCATGATGTCCAGCAGCACCAGGTCCGGCTGGAAGGAGCGGAACAGCTCGATGCCTTTCACCCCGTCTCCCGCCGCCTGGGTCTCGAAGCCCTCCTTCTCCAGGTAGAGCTGGAGCAGATCGGAGATGTTTTTTTCGTCCTCCACCACCAATATCTTCTGGGACATACCCGCATCCGTCCTTTCTCCTGTGTATCCGGAACTTTTCCGGTGCGAAAAGTCGACTGTATATACTGTGTATACACACCCAAACACCCTGTATATGGATATATCATACACGTCTCTGAAAAAAATGGATGTATTTTTTGTAAATTAACCGCCCTGGTCCCCGCCCTGGGGGTCGATGTGGATGACCGCCTGCACCCCCAGCCGCCGGGCCAGGGCCCGCTCCGCCCGGTCGGCGGCGGCGTGGGCGGTGAGGAGGGGCAGGTCGGCGGGCACTTCGGCGTGGACGGTGGCGAAGAGGTGGCCGGGGCCGTACTCGTGGACCACCAGGTCGTGGATGCCCTCGATCTCCGCCTGCTCCAGCACCACCTGGGTGATCTCCTCCGCCAGCTCCGGGGCGGCGGGCCGGCCCAGCAGGGGGTCCAGGGTGTCCCGGGCCGCCCGGAAGCCGGACCAGAGGATGAACGCCGCCACCGCCAGCCCCAGCCAGCCGTCCACAGGCCGCCCGGCGGCCTGGCCCAGGGCGGTGCCCGCCAGGACGGCGGCGGTGGCCGCGCTGTCGGCCAGGGCGTCGGCGGCGGTGGCGGCCAGGGTCTGGCTCTGGAGCGCCCGGCCCAGGGCGGCGTTGAAGCGCCACATCCCCAGCTTCACCAAAACAGAGGCCGCCAGCACCCCCGCCGTCCACCCGGAGAGGGCCACGGCGCTGGGGTGGAAGATGCGCTGGACGGAGGACCGCCCCAGCTCCAGCCCCACCAGCAGGATGAGCAGGGAGACGATGAGCCCGGCGATGTACTCCGCCCGGCCGTGGCCGAAGGGGTGCTCCTTGTCCGCCTTGTGCCCCGCCACCCGGAAGCCCGCCAGGGTGACCACGCTGGAGGCCGCGTCGGTGAGGTTGTTGGCCGCGTCCGCGGCGATGGCCAGGGAGCCGGACAGCCACCCCGCCGCCAGCTTCCCCGCCGCCAGCAGGAGGTTGGCCCCGATTCCCAGCGCCCCGGAGAGCTGGCCGCACCGCTCCCGCCCGTCCGGCCCCTGGGGGCCGCCCGCCAGGACTTTTTCCGCCATCCACGCCCCGGGACCCTTCACCGCCCTCGCCTCCTTTTTGAACCTGCCCTATCCTATGTAGAGCGGCCTGTCTCCTTCCCGCTATTATCCCACCGCCCCAAAAAAGAAGTCAAGGCTAACCGTCCCCCGCGCCCCGGTCCGCCCCTGGGACAGGCCCGCCGCCCCGCTCTGCCCGCGGAAAAAAGCCCCGCCGCCCCGCTCTGCCCGCGGAAAAAAGCCCCGCCGCCCCGTTCGCCCGCCGGGACACCTCCCGCCGCCCCGCTTTGCCCACAAGAACAGGCATTCGGGGGAGGGGAGAGAATTTTTTTCAAAAAAATTCAAAAACCCCTTGACAAGCCTGGAACACTTGTGCTACAATAGAACACACGTTCCAAGAAGGGGGGCGGCGGCGTGGATCGCATGGAGAAGCTGACCATCCTGGCGGACGCGGCCAAGTACGACGTGGCCTGCACCTCCAGCGGGGTGAAGCGGGGCCACCGGGCGGGGAAGGTGGGCTCGGCGGTGAACTACGGCTGCTGTCACACCTTCACCGCCGACGGCCGGTGCGTCAGCCTGCTGAAGGTGTTGCTCAGCAACGCCTGCGCCTACGACTGCGCCTACTGCGTCAACCGCCGGAGCAACGACGTGTCCCGGGCCACCTTCACCCCCCGGGAGCTGTGCGAGCTGACCATGGCCTTCTACCGGCGCAACTACATCGAGGGGCTGTTCCTGTCCTCGGCGGTGCTGGGCACCCCGGACAGGACCATGGAGCTGATGATCCAGACCCTGCGCCTCCTCCGGGGGGAGTACCGCTTCAACGGCTACATCCACGCCAAGGCCATCCCGGGGGCGGACCCGGCCCTGGTCCACGCCATGGGCCTGCTGGCCGACCGGATGAGCGTGAACATCGAGCTGCCCTCGGAGGGGAGCCTGAACCGCCTCTGCCCGGAGAAGGGGCGGGCCCCCATCCTGGGCAACATGGCCCAGATCCGGGACGGCATCGCGGAGAACCGGCGGGACCTGGCCCTCTACCGCCACGCCCCCCGGTTCGCCCCGGCGGGGCAGTCCACCCAGATGATCGTGGGGGCCACCCCGGAGAGCGACCTGCACATCCTCCGCCTCACCCAGGGCCTCTACCGCCGCTACGGGCTCAAGCGGGTGTTCTTCTCCGCCTATCTGCCGGTGGTGAGCGGGCCGAATTTGCCCGCCCCCCAGACCTTCCAGCCGCCCCTTCTGCGGGAGCACCGGCTCTACCAGGCCGACTGGCTCCTGCGCTTCTACCACTTCGACGCCGAGGAGCTGCTGGACGAGGCCAGCCCCAACTTTGATCCCGCCCTGGACCCCAAGAGCTGCTGGGCCCTCAACCACCCCCAGTTCTTCCCAGTGGAGGCGGAGCGGGCGGACCTGGAGACCCTCCTGCGGGTGCCGGGGGTGGGGCCCACCTCCGCCCGGCGGATCCTCCTGGCCCGGCGGAGCGGCCCGCTGGACGCCGACCTGCTGAAAAAGCTGGGGGTGGTGTGGAAGCGGGCCCAGTATTTCCTGGTGTGCCACGGCACGCGGCCCCCCGGCCTGCGGGTGAAGTGGGAGTCCCTGCCCGCCCGGCTGGCCGCCTTAGAGGCGGCGGGTCGACCCGGAGCGGGGGAACAGCTCTCCCTCTTCGACGAAAGGGGGGCGTGAGGGTGGACGGCTTCTGCTACCGCTACGACGGCACCTTCGCCGGGTTTTTGTGCTGTGTGCGGGACATCTACCAGTATAAAGAGCCCCCCAACCTCTTCCTCCCCCTCTCCGACCCCCGCCCCAGCCTCTACGACGAGCGGCGGGTGGAGACCGACCTGGCCCTGGCCCGGCGGGTCTACCGCCGCCTGACCCAGCGCCTGGGGGAGCGGGGGATGGAGCTGGTGCGCCGGGGCTTTCTGACCTGCCTGGACCACCGGGAGCGGCGGCTGTGCGCGGTGATCGACCTGGGCCTGCGCACCGGCCCCGGCGTGGAGCGGCGGCTGGGGGACGAGCAGGTCCTCCAGGTGAGCGCGGCGGTGCGCCACCTCCAGCGGGAGTGCGACCACCTGGCCGGCTTTGTCCGCTTCTCCGACCGGGGCGGGGTGCTGGTGGGGAGCATCGCCCCGAAAAACCAGGTCCTGCCCCTCCTGCGCCCCCACTTCTGCGACCGCCTGGCCGGCGAGCGCTTCGCCCTCTACGACAGGGTCCACAGCCAGCTCCTCCTCCACCAGCCCGGCCCGGAGAACGGGGGCCGGGGCCGGTGGGCCATCGTGGAGGCCCTGGACTTCACCGTCCCGCCCCCCGACGCCCAGGAGCGGGAGTACCAGGACCTGTGGCGGCGGTTCTACGACACCCTGGCCATCCCGGACCGCTATAACCCCCGGTGCCGCCAGAGCCATATGCCCAAGCGGTTCTGGGGGGACATGACCGAGTTCCAGCCCCCGGCCCCAGCCCCAGGCGGCCCAGCCCTGCCCCGCCAAGCGCCACCCCCCTGACCCGCCGGGGTGCCGCTCTGCATCGAAACCGACTGGCCCACGCCAGGGGCCGCTCCCCGGACCCAGCGGGCGGCTGTTCCGCATCGAAACAACTGATTGACGCCGGGGGCCGTCCCCCCGACCTAGCGGGATGGCTGTTCCCTACCGAAACCGACTGGCCCACGCCAGGGGCCGCCCCCCCGACCCGGCAGGGTGGCTGTTCTGTATCGAAACGACTGGTTGACGTCGGGGGCCATCCTCCTGACCCAGCGGGTGGCTGTTCCGTATCAAAACAACTGATTGACGCCGGGTGCCGCCCCTTTAATCTGATGAAGTGGCTGCTCCGCATCGAAAACGACTGACCCATGCCGGGGGCTGTTCCCCCCAACCCGGCGGGGCAGTCAGAGGGCGGCGGGGATATCCTCCCGGCGCACTTGGGCCCAGGAGAAGCGGGGGAGGAGGGCCTGGGGGGTGACGGGCCGGGGTTCCTCCAACAGCCCCGCCCAGAAGGCCAGCCGGCCCACGATCTCCTCCGGGCTGTGGTCCCGGCTCAGGGCCTGGAGGGACAGGTCCCCCTCCCGCTTGGACAGCCGCCGCCCGTCGGGGGCCAGGAGCAGGGGGACGTGGTAGTAGACGGGGTGGGGCAGGCCCAGGACCTCCTGGAGCCAGAGCTGCTGGGGGGCGGAGGCCAGCAGGTCTGGCTCCAGGAGG
>CANQMK010000071.1 GCA_947624895.1 uncultured Oscillospiraceae bacterium
TGAGGGTGACGCTCTGGCCGTGCGTCAGGGTGAGGTCGGCCTCGCCGCCGGAGAGGGTCACGCCGCCGTAGACGCCGCCGATGGACTGGTCGCCCAGGGTCAGGTGGAAGTGCCACTCCCGGGACTTGTCTCCCGCCGTGCCGGTGACCGTCTTGGAGATGGTGAGGTCGCCCACGGAGAGTTGCCTGTCGTTGACGAAGGACGCCACGGCGGGCGCGTCGAGGATGATCCCGGCCCAGCCGGTGGAGGAGGCGGTGTAGCCCTCCGCCTCCTCCTCGGTGACGGTGTAGGTGGTGCCCAGGGGCAGCTCCAGGGTGACGCTCTGGCCGCTCTCCAGGGAGAAGACGCCCACGCCGTTCTGGAAGGTCACGCCGTCGTAGACGCCGGTGCGCGGCTCACTGAGGGTGATGGTGAAGGGGAAGGCCCGGTCCCGCTCGCCGCCGTTGCCGGTGACCGTCTTGACCACGGTGAGGTGGCCGTGACCGGCCTGGGGCGCGGGGTTCTTCACGTTGGTGAACACGGCGGCGGCGGTGCGATCCCGCTGGATCGTGCCGGTGGCGGCGGTGACGGCGGTGGTGTAGCCGTCCTGCCCGGCCTCCCGCTCCGTCACCTCATAGCTGAGGCCGGCGGGCAGGCCGGGGATGGTCTGGCTCTCCCCGTGGCCCAGGGTGAGGGCGGCCACGCCGTCCCGGAAGGTCACGCCGCCGTAGGCGCCGCTGACCCGCTCGGCCCCGTCGCCGGACAGGGTGACGGTGAAGTGCCACCGCGCGGCCTGGTCCCCCAGGGCGCCGGACACGGTCTTACTCACCGACAGGCCGCCGGTGGGGGTGGCGGGCTCCGTATCCCGGTGGTTGATGAAGGAGGCCGTCGCCACGCCGCCGCCGGGGATGGTCCCCCGCTCGTTGCCGGAGCTGGTGGTGTAGCCGTCCTGCCCGGCCTCCGTCTCCACCACGGTGTAGGACAGTCCGGCGGGGAGGCCGGTGGCGGTGACGCTGTGGCCGCCGGTCAGGGCGACGTGGGCCACGCCGCCCGCGAAGGTCATCCCGCCGTAGGTCCCGGCCAGCGCGGGGTCGCTGAGGGTGACGGTGAAGTGCCAGGCCCTGTCCGGCTCGGCGGTATCGCCGCTCACCGTCTTGGTCACCGTCAGACTGCCGAAGCGCTCATCCGTCGGGGGGATGGGCTCGTCGCTCCGGGCGTTGATAAAGGCGGCGGTCACAGAGCCGCTGGCGGGGATGCGCCCGACCGCGCCGACGGCGGCGGCGGTGTAGCCCGCCGTCTCCTCCTCGGCCACGGTGTACGCCACACCCGCCGGGAGGCCGGAGGCGCTGACGGCCTCGCCGTCGCCCAGGGCGAACTCCGCCACGCCGCCCTGGAAGGTCATGCCGTCATAGACGCCGCGGACGGCGGCGTCGCTCAGGGTCACGGTGAAGCGGAAGCGCGCGCCGGGGTCCTCGCCCAGCACGGTCTTGGTCACGGTCAGGCCCCCGGTGATGGGGGTCTCCCGGTAGGTGTTGGCAAAGGTGATCTGGTCGGTCCGCGCGCCGTTGAGGGTGTAGTCGGCGGTGAGCTGGCCGGTGGCCGGGTCGGCGGTCACCGTCGCCGCCACAGTGAAGCGGGTGGGGTCGTAGGTGACGCCCGGCGCGGCCCCGGGGACCTCCGCCACGGTGAGGGTGTAGTCGCCCTCGGCCAGGAAGCGCAGGGGGACCTCCGCGCCGTCGGGGGTCAGGGGGATGGTCACCGCGTGGCCCGCCGCCAGGGGCACGCCGCCGCAGGAGACCGGCCCGCTCGCCCGCTCCAGGTTCACCTGGGCCTGGAAGAAGCCGTCGGCCCAGGCCTTGTCGCTGCCGTCGGTGACGTCGGTGTAGGTCTTGTTCAGCGTGAGGGCGATCTCGTCGCAGGCGTGGTTGGTGAAGGGGATGGTGGTGACGTCGCTGGCCGGGTCCTGGATCAGGCTGCCGCCGCCCTCCGCGTGGGCGAAGGTGGTCACGACCATGTAGCCGTTGGGGACGCCGTTGGGGTCGGTCTCCGGCATGGCGGTGACGGTGAGGCGGATGGCGGGCTCCGGGCAGTAGGTGTCCCCGGCGGCGGAGGCCGCCTCCTCGACGGTGAAGCGGTAGAGCCCCGTGCGGTTCACGTGGACGGTGCCCAGCGCCGCGGTGAGGACCTCGTCCACGGCGGCGGCGTCCCGGTTGGACAGGGCGACGGTGTACGCCCCCGTGGTCAGGTCGGCCTCGCCCCACGCCGCCGGGAGCTCCAGCGCCGCCGGGACGTCGGCCAGGGCCGCCCGGGTGGCCTCGTCCGGGGTGATGGTGAAGGAGAAGACGTCGTCCGTCCGCCAGGCCCGGCCGGACAGGGTCTTCTGGATCCCAAGGGTGAACTGGCTGGGCTGCTGGCTGAAGGTGTTCACGAACTCGGTGGTGGTGGCATAGCGCCAGCCCTCGGCGGTCTCCTCGCCGGAGGCGGCCACGCCCTCCGGGGCGAAGGCGAGGGACAGCTTGCCGGTGGCGGCGTCGTTGGTGACCGTGACGGTGACGGGGTAGGTCCCGGCGTCGGCGTCGAAGCCCAGGTTCGTCTCACGGAGGAGGAAGTGGTACGTCCCGACCTGGGAGAAGGTGACGGGCGGGAAGGCGGCGACCTGGTCGGCGGAGGTGACGGCCACGGCGTGGTCGGCGGGGAGGTCCACCCCCTCGGTGTCGGGGCTGTCCCCGGCCAGCGCCAGGTCGAAGGTGAAGCTGTCGTTGGCCGCCCAGGACCGGCCGTTCAGGACCTTGGTGACCGAGGGGGTCCAGGTGGCGGCGAGGGGGGTGTAGCGGTTGACAAAGAGAACCTTGTCCGCCGCCGCCTCGTCCCCCGCCGGAGTGGGGGCGATGGTCCGGCGGGCCACCAGCTTGCCCCCGCCGTCGGCGGTCCTGGTCACCTGGAAGGTCACGGTGTATGTGGTGGCGTCACAGGCGATCCCCGCCGGCGGCTGGTCCGGCTGGACCTCCCGGGCGGTGAAGACGTAGTCGCCCTCGGCGTAGAAGCGGAGGTCCAGGGTCCAGTCCTCCGGGGCGGAGCCGTCCGCGCTCTGGAAGGTGTGGGTCAGGGAGGCGGGAAGGGCCAGGTATTCGCCGCCGTCTCCGCTGTAACGCACCTGCTCCATCTCCCCCCCGGTCAGGCGCAGCTCTACGGCGTACCGCTCCCCGGCCAGCCAGTCCCGACCCTCGAGGGCCTTGCCCACGGTGAGGCTGCTGCCGGTGGCCTCCGGGTCCGGCTGGGCGGCGGCGTGGTTGGTGAAGGGCAGGGTGACGCCCTCCACCGGGGCGGCGCCGCCGTGGGTCTCGGAGTCGTCCAGATAGGCGTAGACGGCGGTGAAGGCGTGGGCGCCGGTCTCGGTGTTCCGGGTGGCCGTCACCGTCAGCTGGATGGAGGGCTGGCGGCAGTAGAGGTCGCCGCCGAAGGCGGAGGTGTCCTCGGTGACGGTGAAGCTGTACCGCTGGCCGTCGCCGCCCAGGTTGCCCACCGTCAGGGTGCCCAGGTCATGGGTCTTGGCGGTCCAGCCGTCCCGGGTGGCGTCGTCGTCGCCCTGGCCCACCTGGACGGTGTAGTTCCCGTCCCCGTCGGGGCTGCCCCAGGCGGCGGGCACGGTCACCGGCCCGTCCGCGCCGATGGCGGCCCTGGTCAGGTCGTCCGGGGCGATGGTGAAGGAGAAGCTCTCGCCGTCGTTCCAGGGCCGCCCAGTGAGCAGCTTGGAGAGGGCCAGGCGGAATTGACCGCCCTCGTCATAGGTGTTGACGAAGGCCACCTTGGTGGAGGCCACGGAGGAGGGGGCCATCGGGGAGGCGCCGCCCGCGCCGGTGACCAGGAGGACCAGGTGGCCCTCGGTGTCATCCTCGGCGGTCACGTCCAGGGCGATGACGCCGTGGACCTGCTCCTCGCCCGTGCCCAGGCCCGCGCCGGAGCCGGTCTCGGCGATGGTGAAGTGGTAGGTCCCCGGCTGGATGAAGTGGACGGGGGAGAAGGAGACGCCGGTCTCCCCGGCGGCCTCGCCCACGGAGATCGTGGCCGGGGCGGGGAGGGGAGAGGCCGCGCCGACGGGGGCCTCGGCGCAGGTCAGGGTGAACTGGAACGCCTCATCCGTCTGCCACGGGCGGCCCTGGAGCCGCTTGGTGACGGTGGGGGTCCAGGAGCCTGTGGCGCTGTAAGTGTTCCGGAAGGTGATGGCGCCGTCCCCCGCCGCCCGGGCGGCGCTCTGGGGGGCGACGGAGCGGGTGACGGTCAGACGGCCGCCGGTCCGCGCCACGTGGAAGGTCACCGTGTAGGCGGTGGCGTCGTATCGGACGCCGGGGATGCTCCCCCGGCCCTGGGTGACGGTGAAGGGGTAGTCGCCCTCGGCCAGGAAGCGGAAGTCGAAGCGCTCCACCTGGTCGGGGGAGGTGAACGTGCGCCGCTGGGGTCCGAAGGCCTCATAGCCGCCGGTCTCCCCGTTCCAGAGGTGGACGTTGGCCAGGAGGTCCCGACTCCCGGCGAAGGCCACGGTGGTTTGGAACCTGTCGCTGTCCAGCCACGCGCCGCCGGGGCGGCCAGTGAGGGAGACGCTCACCTGGAAGCCCGCGTCGGAGCCCCGGGTGTCCGCGTAATAGCGGTTGGTGAAGGGGAGCGTGAGGGCATCCCTGGCCGCGCCGGGATCCGCCTCCTCCCCGTCCACGATGTAGGCGTAGGTGGCGGAGAACTTCAGGGCGCCGTCCAGCTCCTGGCCATTGGCGTGGAGGGTCAGCCGGATCTCCGGCTGGGCGCAGTAGAGGTCCGCCTCCTCAAAGGCGGCGGTGTCCTCCTGGACGGTGAAGGTGTACGCGGCGGCCCCGCCGCGGAGATTGCCCACATGGAAGGTGCCCAGGTCCAGGGACTGGGTCTCTCCGCCTCCGGCGGTCCCGTGGAGGGTGGCGGCGTACCCCGCGCCGCTGGGGGAGACCCACCCCTCGGGGACGGTGAGCGTCCCGGCGGCGATGGCCGCCTCCGTGATGGCGTCTCTGGGGGTGAGGGTGAAGGAGAAGGCGTCCGCCCCGCTCCAGTCCCGACCGATAAGCCGTTTGGCGAGGGACAGGGGGAAGTCGCCGCTCTCGCTGTACGCGTTGACAAAGCAGACGGTGGTGACGACGTCATCCCGCTCCTCCGCCAGGGCGGCGGGCTCCGCGCCGTCCGTGCCGGTGACGGCGAGGGAGAGGGCGCCGTCCCCCTGGTCCACGGCGGTGACGGTGAGGCCGATCTCGCCCGCCGCCGCGGTGATTCCCGCGCCGGGGGCGGCCTCGACGATGGTGAAGTGATAGGTCCCCGGCTTTGTGAACTCGACCGCGCCAAAGGGCACGCCGATTTCCGCTTCATCCTCACCAACGCTGATCTCGGCCTTGCTCGGGAGCGTCACGCCGTCCGTCTCCTCGCAGGACAGGGTAAAATCAAACGTCTCGCCCGCCTGCCAGTCACGGCCCCGGAGGTCCTTGGTGACGACGGGGGTCCAGGTCCCGCTGGCCGCGTAGGTGTTCTGGAGGGTGATGGTGTCGCCGTCCAGCGCCGCGCCGTCCTGCTGGATGGTGCGGGTGACGGTGAGGCGGTTGCCGTTGTCGGGGTCGGCGGTGACGGTGAAGGTCACGGTGTAGGTGTGGCCGTCGTAGGTCACGCCGGGGGCGCCGTCCCCGGTCTCGGTGACGGTGAAGGGGTAGACGCCCTCGGCCAGGAAGCGGAAGTCGAAATGCTCCAGCTGGTCGGGGGAGGTGAAGGTGAGGCCCTGCGTGGAGAAGGCCTCGTAGTCGTTGGCCGCCTCGTTCCAGAGGTGGACGTAGGCCAGGAGGTCCGGGTCTCCGGCGAAGGCCACGGTGGCGTGGAACGCGTCGTCGTCCAGCCACGTGCCGCCGGGGCGTCCGGTGAGGGAGGCGTTCACCTGGAACCCGGCGCCCAGGGTCCCGGTGTCCGCGTAGTAGCAGTTGGTGAAGGGGAGCGTGAGGCCCTCCACGGGGTCCGTGTCGCTGTGGAGCCCGGGGTCGTCCAGGTAGGCGTAGGTGAGCAGCGCGCCGGTGTAGATGCCGCCTTCATTCAGGAAGGGGTCGACCACCAGCGTCAGCTGGATGTCCGGCTGGACGGTGTAGAGGTTCTTCCCGGAAAAGCCGGAGGTGTCCTCCCGCACGTGGAAGAGATAGGTGGCGCGCTTCGCCCCGTGGTTGCCCAGGGCCAGGGTGTCCAGGCTGTGGGTCTTGGTCGTCCAGCCATCCTCGCCCGTGACGGCGGTATCGTCGGTGCCGCCCACCTGGACGGTGTAGTTCCCGTCCCCGTCGGGGTCACCCCAGGCGGCGGGGGCGGTGATCGGCCCGTCCTCGGCGAGGGCGGTTTTGGTGGACTTGTCCGGGGCGATGGTGAAGGAGAAGGTCTCGTCGCTGTCCCAGTCCTGCCCGGTGAGGCGCTTTTGGATGGCCAGGGCAAAGTCGCCTTTCTCGCTGTACGCGTTGACAAAGCAGACGATGGACTCCACCGCGCTGTCATCCCCCGGGGTGGTGGGTCCGGTGCTGTCCGCGCCGATGACGGCGAGGGAGAGGGCGCCGTTCCCTCCGTCCGTGGCGGTGACGGTGAGGGCGATGGAGGCGGGCGTTGTTTCACTGCTGTGGCCCAGGCCCAGGCCCGCGCCGGTGCCCAGCTCGGCGATGGTGAAGCGATAGTCCCCCGGCTTGGTGAAGGTGACCGGGCCGAAGGGGACGCCGCTCGCCGCCTCCGTCTCACCCACCTCGACGGAGCGGGAGGTCGGGAGTTCCACGCCGTCGGTCTCCTCGCAGCTCAGCCGGAACGCGAACGTCTCTCCCGCCTGCCAGTCACGGCCCTGGAGCTTCTTGGTGACGACAGGCGTCCAGGTCCCGCTGGCCTGGTAGGTGTTTTCAAACGTGATGGCGCCGGTCGCCGCGCCATTGATGGCGCGGGTGACGGTGAGGCGGTTGCCGACGCCGCTCTTCGTGACGGTGAAGGTCACGGTATAAGTATTTCCGTCGTAGGTGATGCCATCGATGGTCTCGCCGCCGTTTTCCTCGGTGACGGTGAAGGTATACGTCCCCACCTCAAAGAAGCGGAAGTCAAAGGCTTCGGAACGGTCCGCGTCGGTAAAGGTCACCGCGCCATACGCGGCATCGTCCCACGGGACATACTCACCCTTATCATTCTTGAACTGGAAGTTGTCGGTATTGCCGGTGCTGTTTTTGCGGTCAAAGGTCACCGTGGCGGTAAACTTGTCGCCAGAGGCCCACACGTTGTCCGGTCTGCCGGTGAGGGACTTCTGGACGGTGAAGCCCGCGCTCCCCTCGCCCGTGCCGGGGTCCAGGGTCTCCACGTAGAAGCGGTTGGTGAAGGGCAGGTCAAGGCGTTCAGCGGACGTCTCCCCGCCCGTGCCCACGTCGTCGTCATTCACGATATAGGCATAGGTGGCGGAAAAAGCCAAAGCTCCGCTGAGGTTCCCGCCGTTGGCGGTGACCGTCAGTTTGATTTTCGGCTGGGCGCAGGAGAGGGACTGCCCCGCGAAGTCCGAGGTGACCTCCTGGATGTCGAACGTGTAAATGGCGGACTTGCCGCCCAGGTTGCCCACCTGGAGGCTGCCCAGGCTGTGGGTCTTTTTCGTCCAGCCGTCTTCGGTGGAGCTGTCATCGCCAGTTCCGCCTACTTCGACGGTGTAATTTCCACTAGCGTCAGCGCCGCCCCAGCTTGCGGGAACGGTGAGCTGCATGGCCTCGCCGGTGGTGTCCTCGGTTTCGATCGCCGTCTTTGTCACATCATCCGGCGTGATGGTGAAGCGGAAGGTCTCGCCGCTCCCCCAATTCCGCCCGGTGAGCAGCTTGGACAGGGACAGGGGGAACT
Source organism: uncultured Oscillospiraceae bacterium (assembly GCA_947624895.1). Classification (GTDB taxonomy): domain Bacteria; phylum Bacillota; class Clostridia; order Oscillospirales; family Oscillospiraceae; genus MGBC124762. Next base: position 7,864 of record CANQMK010000071.1, read on the forward strand.
CGCCGCTCTCGTCGTAGGTGTTGACAAATTCGACGGTGGTAGCAACTTTGTCGCTGGCCGTGCCCGGTGTTGCCGTTCCGCCCTCGCCGGTGACGGTGAGGTTCATCGTGCCGTCGCCGTTGTCCGTCGCTTTTACCGTGAGCGTGATATCGGGGCCTGTTGTCAGTTTCCCCACGCCCTTGCCGCTCTCGGTGATGGTAAAGGTATACTCGCCTGGCTTGGTGAATTCCACCGCGCCAAAGCTGACGCCGTCTTTGGCCTGATCCTGGTTGATGCTGATCGTGGTTTCAGCCGGGAGTTTCACGCCATCGGTCGCCGTGGTGGACAGCGTGAACGCGAACGTCTCGTCCGGCTGCCAGGCGCGGCCCTTGAGTTCTTTCGTCACCTTGGGCGTCCAGGTGCCGACGGCCTGATAGGTGTTTTTCAACGTGATGGTGCCGCCGTCCACATTCGCCTCGTCGCCGGTGATGGTGCGGGTGACGGTGAGGCGGTGGTCGTCGCCGCTCTTTGCGGCGGTAAAGGTCACGGTGTACTCGTTCGTGTCGTAGGTCACGCCGTCCTTGGGGTTTACGTCGTTGCCGTCCTCATCCTCGGGGACGGCCTCTTTGACGGTAAACCTGTACTCTCCCTCCTCAAAGAAGCGGAAGTCAAAGTCCTCAGAGCGATCCGCGTCGGCAAAGGTCACCGCGCCATGTTCGGCGTCGTCCCACTGGACATACTCGCCCGCATCATTCTTGAATTGGAACTTCTCAAGCTGCTCGTCCGTGCCGGAGAACGCCACCGTCGCGTGGAAGGTATCCGTGCCCTTCCACTCATCGCCCGGCCTGCCGGTGAACTCCTTGGCGACGGTGAAGTTGGTGCCCTCCTCCCCCGCGCCGGGGCCTTTGGTGTCCACGTAGAAGCGGTTGGTGAAGGGGACGATGTAGGGATCCTCTTCCATTTTCTTGTCCGGGTCATCGCTAAGGTACGCGTAGGTCAGGATATTGCCGGTGTAGCCGCCCTCCGTACTCTCGCCGGAGTACGCATTCACGGTGAGCTTGACCGTCGGCTGGCGGCATTCAAGGGTCTTATCCGCAAAACCATCCGTGTCCTCCGTCACGGTGAACTCATACGTTCCGCCCTTGGCCGCAAGGTCAGACAGCTTCAGCGTCCCCGGCACCCGCCGCGCGGCGTCGCCGGCATCCGTACTGTCGTTTGTGACGGTGATGGTGTATGTTTTTTCATCAACTTTAGTCCATGTATCGGGCCATTTGAAATGTGTCTTGTCCACCAGCGCTTCTGTGTCCAGCGTGACCGTGAATTTGAATGCGTCGTCGCTCGCCCAGTCGCGGCCCGTCAGGGTCTTCTCGATGGCGAT
>CANQMK010000072.1 GCA_947624895.1 uncultured Oscillospiraceae bacterium
GTGGTCTTGGTGACGGTGACCTTCAGCTCCTTCACGCTGGGGTCGGCCTTGGCCTGGTCCAGGGTCACCGTCCCGGCATTGGTCATGACCACGTACACCGAGGCGCTCCCCTCCGCCACGCCGGTGACGGTGACGGTTCTATCCTTCACCGAGGCAGTGGCCACCTTGGTGTTCGAGGAGACGGCCCGCACGCTCTTGCCCGCGTAGCCGCTGACGATGGCGCTGACGGAAGCGGAGCCGCCTACCGACACGCTGACGGAGCTCTTGCTCAGGCTCAGGCTGTCCTCCGCGGGCAGGGCCTTAAACGTGGCGGAAACGGTCACGTTGGAGGCGGGGAGGGTGAAGGTGTGGTCCGCCGCTACGGCCACGGTCTTCCCGTCCGCCTGCTTCACGGTGAGGGTGTCCAGTTCGTAGCCGCTGTCGGGGGTGACGGTCAGGGTCACCTTTGTCCCGGCCTCGCCGCTGGTGGGACTGGCGGTCACTTTGCCGTGCTGGGCGTTGGCCACGGTGACGGTATAGGTTTCCGGGGGCAATTCCTTAAAGGTGGGGGTGACAGTCACGTCAGAGGCGGGCATAGTGAAGGTATTGTCCGCCGCCACGGTCACAGTCTTCCCGTCCGCCTGTTTCACGGTGAGGGCGTCCAGCTCATAACCGCTGTCGGGAGTGACAGTCAAGGTCACCTTGGTCCCCGCCGTTCCGGTGGTGGGATCGGCGGTGACTTTACCGTGCTGGGTGTCGGCTACGGTGATAGTGTAGGTCGGCGGGGGCAGCTCCTTGAAGGTGGCGGTGACCGTCACGTCAGAAGCGGGCATGGTGAAGGTGTTGTCGGTTACCTTCACCGCCGTACCGTTCGACTGTTTGACGGTGAGGGCGTCCAGCTCGTAGCCGCTGTCTGGGGTCACGGTGAGGGTGACCTTCGTCCCTGCCGTGCCGCTGGCGGGGGAGGCGGTAACCGTGCCATGGAGGGCGGTATCTACTGTTACGGTGTAGGTCGCCGGGGGCAGGGCCTTAAAGGTGGCGGTGATGGTGACGTCAGAGTCCGGCATGGTGAAGGTATTGTCCGCCGCCACGGTCACGGCAGTCCCGTCCGCCTGTTTGACAGTGATGGCGTCCAGCTCGTAGCCCTCATCCGGGGTCACCGTGAGGATGACTTTCGTCCCCGTCGCGCCGCTGGTGGGGGTGGCGGTCACTTTGCCGTGCTGGGCCGTCGTTACGGTGACGGTATAGGTCGGCGGGGGCAGTTCCTTGAAGGTGGCGGTGACGGTCACGTTGGAGGCGGGGAGGGTGAAGGTATTGCCGGTCACCTCTACCGCTGTGCCGTCTGCCTGTTTCACGGTGAGGGCGTCCAGCTCATAGCCCGCCTCGGGGCTGATGGTGAGGGCGATCACGGTGCCCGCCTTCCCGCTGGTGGGGGTGGCGGTGACCGCGCCGTGGGCGCTGGGCGCCACGGTGACGGAGTAGGTCTCCTCGGGCAGGGCCTTAAAGGTGGCGGTCACGGTGACGTCGGCGGCGGGCATGGTGAAGGTGTTGCCGGTGACCTCTACCTCTGTGCCGTCCGCCTGTTTGACAGTGAGGGTGTCCAGCTCGTAACCCTCATCCGGGGTGACGGTGAGGGTGACCTTGGTGCCCGCCGTCGCGCTGGTGGGATCGACAGTGACCGCGCCGTGGAGGGCGGTATCTACGGTGACGGTGTAGGTCGCCGGGGGCAATTCCTTAAAGGTGGCGGTGACCGTCACGTTGGAGGCGGGCAGGGTAAAGGTATTGTCCGCCGCCACGGCCACCGCCGTCCCGTCCGCCTGTTTGACGGTGAGGGTATTCAGTTCATATTCCTCATCTGGAGCGATGGTGAGGGTCGCCGTTTCCCCTGCCACGCCTGACCACGGCGCAACGGCCACCGTGCCGTGTTTGGTGGAAGATACGATTACGGTGCAGACTTCCTCTTCCGGACCGATCTCCCTCCAGGTAACGTCGTCCGCGCCGACGGCCACCTGCCCTTTGGCCTCCTCCGTCCAGGTGCTGGTCCCCTTGGGACAGTAAGCGGCCAAAATGCGGTGGTCAAACAGGTCAGCATTTGCCGTTGTTGGCGCATCCCCCAAAAATCTCGCGCTGATCCTATGCGGTTCACTATATTGATTCTCAGCAAAGGCCCACCAGCCAATGGTGGTCGCGCTCGCCGGAATGGTCACACTCACCAACGAATCGCAACCATAAAAGGCCTGGCTGCCGATGGTGGTCAGACCCTCCGGAAGGGTCACGCTGGTCAGGGCCTCGCAATACCCAAAGGCCCATTCGCCGATGGTGGTCAGCCCCTCCGGGAGGGTCACGTCAGTCAGGTCCCAGCACTCCTCAAAGGCGCTGTCGCCGATGGTGGTCACGCCCTCCGGGATTTTGTAGGTCGCGCGGGGATTGGCGATGGGATACTGGAGCAGGGTAATCATATCCTTATCAAACAGCACCCCGTCCTTCGCTATGTAGGCGGGATTTCCCTCCGCCACGGTGAAACCGGTCACTGCGCGGCACCAGGAAAACGCACTATCACCAATGTCGGTCACACTGGCCGGGAGGGTCACGTCGGTCAGGACGGTACAATTTGAAAAGGCATTGGAGTCGATGGTGGTCACACCTTCCGGGACGGCGTAGGTCGTGCGGGGGTTGGCGATGGGATACTGGAGCAGAGTGGTCATATCCTTGTCAAACAGCACCCCGTCCACGGCGGTGTAGGCGGGGTTACTCTCCGCTACGGTAAAGCCGGTCAGCGAGTTGCACCTGTGAAAAGGCACGTCGCCAATGGAGGTCACACCCGCCGGGATGGTCACATCGGTCAGGGCGTCGCAAGACTCAAAGGCAGAGTTCCCAATAGTGGTCAGGCTGTCCGGGAGGGTCACGCTGGTCAGGGCGTCGCAAGACGCAAAGGCAGAGTTCCCAATAGTGGTCAGGCTGTCCGGGAGGGTCACGCTGGTCAGGGCGTCGCAAGACTCAAAGGCTCTGTTGCCGATGGTGGTCACACCCGCCGGAATGTCCACTTCGGTCAGGGTGTCGCAATCCGCAAAGGCAGAGTCGCCGATAGTGGCCCCGCTGGTGGTCAAGCTCTCCGGGAAGGTCACACTGGTCAGAGCGTCACAACCGTAAAAAGCCGCAGCGCTGATGAAGGTCAGACTATCCGGAAAGGTCACGTTGGTCAGGGCGTCGCAAGAGTCAAAGGCATAGCTCCCAATAGTGGTCAGGCTGTCCGGGAGGGTCACGCTGGTCAGGGCGTCGCAATTCTCAAAAGCCCAAACGTAGATGTGGGTCACACCGTCTGGAACCGTATAAGTTGTGCTGCTATTCCCCGCGGGATATTGGACCAGAGCGGTCATGGCCTTGTTGAATAGCACCCCGTCCACGGCGGTGTAGGCGGGATTGCCCTCCGCTACGGTGAAACTGGTCAGGGCGTCGCAATTCTGGAAGACAGCCCGGCGGATGGTGGTCAGACTCTTCGGGAGAGTCACATGGGTCAGGGCGTCGCAGTTATAAAAGGCATTATTGCCGAGGATGGTCACACCCTCCTGGATGACCACGGCGGTGATTGCTTGCTTATGATCCTCCCAGGGAGGACCATAAAATCCCGCCTCCCAATAATTGCCTGTCCACCCTTTTCCCGAAATAGTCAGGGTGCCGTCGCTGGTGAGGGTCCAGGACAAGTCCATTGTGGCCCCCACATCGCCGCAGTAGCCGGAGTCCACTACCTCTCCGGCGGCCAGGGCGGGGGTGGCGGGCAGGAGGGATAGGCAGAGGATGAGGGCCAGGAAAAGGGATAGGGCGCGTTTTTTCATATGTGCTTCCTCCTTGTCGTTTTCTCGACAGGGCGCCCGTGGGGACGGGAGAGGTCCCGCCCCCGGGGCTGGCCCTGTCGAGATAACAAGAAGCGGTGCAGGGAGATTTCCCTACACCGCGAAACACACGCCGCCCATTCTATCCACTTCCCCCTTGAAAGGCTTTCAGGAAATGGGTATAATGAGGGTTGGCGCAAGTTACTTGCTGTGTGGGAGGTCCGATCTCCTGCATAGGGGTAGGGGGTGCTGCAACACCCCCTGCCCTGCCTCTTGTTACCTCGGCCCTCTTATTGTAGCCCCTTGCAACGGAAATTGCAAGGGGCATTTTTGCGTTTTGGGGCGGAACGTCACCGCTCCAGCATATGGACGTTCAGGTGGTCGTAGGTCATCTCCAGCCCGGCGGCGTCCAGGGCCTGCTTGACGCCCTCAGTGACGCTGTAAAAGGCGGACCAGTAGTCCTCCCCCCGGCACCAGACCCACAGGTTGTACTCGATGGCGCTGGCGCCGTACCGGGCCACGCCCACCACCGGCTCCGGCTCGGCCAGGGTCAAGGGGTTGGCCGCCAGGCTCTCCAGCACCGCCGCCTTCACCTGGGGGATGGGGCTCTGGTAGGAGGCGGAGAAGGTGATCTCGATGCGGCGGGTGGGCTCTTTGGAGTAGTTGAGCACCTTGGCCTCGGAGACGATCTTGTTGGGCAGGTAGACCAGCTTGTTGTCGGTGGTGTCCAGCTTGGTATACATCAGGGCCACCTCCTTCACCGTGCCCTTGACCCCGTCCATCTCCACAAAGTCCCCCACCCGGAAGGGCCGGGCCCCCAGGATGGTGATGCCGCCGGCCAGGTTGGCCAGCACCCCCTGGACGGCCAGGGACAGGGCGAGGCCGACCACCGAGAAGAGGGCGATGAGGGAGGTGATCTTCACCCCCAGGGTCTCGCAGATGAGGAGGACACAGACCACGCCCGCGGCGAAGCGCACCGCCGTCTTCACCAGGCGGGTGAGGGTGGGGTCCAGGCGGCTCTTATTCAGCGCCCGGGTCACCAGGCACACCACCACCCGGCTCACCACCACGGCGGCCAGGATGATGAGCAGGATATACGCCAGGTCCCAGAGGGTCAGCTTTTCCGACAGGCTCCCCAGGACGGCGCCCAAGTCGTCCAGATTTGGCATAACAGTTCACCTTTCTCTCTCTTGAACAAAGGACGCCAGCCGAAGCTTCGGCTGGCGTCCGGAGTTGGTGCTTTGGTGCGGTGTGGGGAGGAATTAGTCCTCGACCTCAATGACCACGCCGGAACCCACGGTGCGGCCACCCTCACGGATAGCGAAACGCAGGCCCTTCTCGATGGCGATGGGGGTGATCAGCTCCACCTTCATGTCCACGTTGTCGCCGGGCATGCACATCTCGGTGCCCTCGGGCAGGGTGATAACGCCGGTGACGTCGGTGGTGCGGAAGTAGAACTGGGGACGGTAGTTGTTGAAGAAGGGGGTGTGACGGCCGCCCTCGTCCTTGCTCAGCACGTACACCTGGCCGACGAACTTGGTGTAGGGGTGGATGGAGCCGGGCTTGCACAGAACCTGGCCGCGCTCGATGTCGGTCTTGGCGATGCCGCGGAGCAGGCAGCCGGCGTTGTCGCCCGCCTCCACGAAGTCCAGGGTCTTGTGGAACATCTCCATGGAGGTGACCACGGTCTTCTTCCGCTCCTCGGTGAGGCCGATGATCTCCACTTCCTCGCCGGCCTTCAACTGACCGCGCTCCACACGGCCGGTGGCCACGGTGCCGCGGCCGGAGATGGTGAACACGTCCTCAACGGGCATCAGGAAGGGCAGGGAGTCGTCACGGGGCGGGGTGGGGATATAGCTGTCCACCGCGTCCAGCAGCTCCTTGATGCAGGCGAAGTCGGGGTCGTCGGGGTTGTTGGACTCGTTGGTCAGGGCATTCAGAGCGGAACCCTTGATGATGGGGATGTCGTCGCCGGGGAACTCGTACTTGGACAGGGTCTCGCGGACCTCCATCTCCACCAGCTCCAGCAGCTCGGGGTCGTCCACCTGATCGCACTTGTTCAGGAAGACCACGATGGCGGGCACGCCCACCTGACGGGCCAGCAGAATGTGCTCCTTGGTCTGGGCCATGGGGCCGTCGGTGGCGGCGATGACCAGGATGGCGCCGTCCATCTGCGCGGCGCCGGTGATCATGTTCTTGATATAGTCGGCGTGGCCCGGGCAGTCGACGTGGGCATAGTGCCGGGCGTCGGTCTCGTACTCCACGTGGGCGGTGTTGATGGTGATGCCGCGCTCGCGCTCCTCGGGAGCCTTGTCGATGCTGGAGTAGTCCTCGTACTCGGCCTGGCCCTTCATGGCCAGGTACTTGGTGATGGCGGCGGTCAGGGTGGTCTTGCCGTGGTCCACGTGGCCGATGGTGCCGATGTTCACGTGGGGCTTGGTGCGTTCAAACTTTTGCTTCGCCATTTTTATGATCCTCCTTTAAGTGGTCAAATAGATTGCGCAAATAGAACAGGTTGGTAATGATTGTACCGCACTTTGTTGGAAAATGCAAGTACTTTCTTAGTCCTCGCTGGGACGGCCGCGCTGGGCGATGATCTTCTCGGCGATGGACTTGGGGATCTCCACGTAGCTGTGGGGTTCCATGGTGTACTGGCCGCGGCCCTGGGTGCGGGAGCGCAGGTCGGTGGCGTAGCCGAACATCTCGGCCAGCGGCACCAGCGCGGTGACCTGGGTGGCGCCGGGGCGGCTCTCCTGGCCCTGAACCATACCGCGGCGGGCGGTGAGGTCGCCGATGACGTTGCCCAGATAGTCGTCGGGCACGGTGACGTCCACCTTCATCACAGGCTCCAGCAGCACGGGGTCGGCCTTGCGGCAGGCCTCCTTAAAGGCCATGGAGCCGGCGATCTTAAAGGCCATCTCGGAGGAATCTACCTCGTGGAAGGAGCCGTCGTAAAGGGTGACCTTCACGTCCTCCACCGGGTAGCCGGCCAGCACGCCGGCCTGCATGGCCCCCTGGATGCCCGCGTCCACGGCGGGGATATACTCCTTGGGGATGGCGCCGCCCACGATGGCGTTTTCGAAGACGTAACCCGCGCCGGACTCGTTGGGTTCCAGGCGAATCTTCACGTGGCCGTACTGGCCCTTACCGCCGGACTGGCGGGCGTACTTGGTGTCCTGCTCCACGCCCTTGCGGATGGTCTCCTTGTAGGCCACCTGGGGCGCGCCCACGTTGGCCTCCACCTTGTACTCGCGCAAAAGGCGATCCACGATGATCTCCAGGTGGAGTTCGCCCATGCCGGCGATGATGGTCTGGCCGGTCTCCTCGTCGGTCCAGGTCTTGAAGGTGGGGTCCTCCTCGGCCAGCTTGGCCAGGGCCAGACCCATCTTCTCCTGGCCGGCCTTGGTCTTGGGTTCGATGGCCACGCGGATAACGGGGTCGGGGAACTCCATGGACTCCAGCACGATGGGGTGCTTCTCGTCGCAGAGGGTGTCGCCGGTGGTGGAGTTCTTCAGGCCGATGACGGCGGCGATGTCGCCGGAGTAGACGGTCTCAAGGTCCTCCCGGTGGTTGGCGTGCATCTGGAGAATGCGCCCGATGCGCTCCTTCTGATCCTTGGTGGAGTTGAGCACGCCGGTGCCGGTGCTCAGGGTGCCGGAGTAGACCCGGGTGTAGGCCAGACGGCCCACGAAGGGGTCGGTGGCGATCTTGAACACCAGGGCGGAGAAGGGGGCGTTGTCGTCGCTGGGACGCTCGTCCTCCTCGTCGGTCTCCGGGTTGACGCCCTTGATGGCGGGGACGTCGGTGGGGGCGGGCATATAGTCCACGATGGCGTCCAGCAGCTTCTGCACGCCCTTGTTCTTGTAGGAAGAGCCGCAGGTGATGGGCACCATCTCGTTGGCGATGGTGGCCGCGCGGATGGCGGCGCGGATCTTATCGGTGGGGATCTCCTTGCCGTCCAGGAACATCTCCATGATCTCGTCGTCGAACATGGACACGGCGTCCAGCAGCTTCTCCCGGTACTCGGCGGCCAGGTCGGCCATGTCGGCGGGGATCTCCTCCACCCGCATGTCCTCGCCCTTTTCGTCGTAGTAGACGTCGGCGTTCATCTCCACCAGGTCCACGATGCCCTTGAAGGTGCCCTCGCTGCCGATGGGCAGCTGGATGGGCACCGCGTTGCACTTGAGGCGGTCGTGGATCATGTCCAGGACGTGGTAGAAGTCCGCGCCCATGATGTCCATCTTGTTGACGTAGATCATCCGGGGGACTTTGTAGTGGTCGGCCTGGCGCCAGACCGTCTCAGACTGGGGCTCCACGCCGCCCTTGGCGCACATGACGGTCACAGAGCCGTCCAGCACGCGCAGGGAGCGCTCCACCTCCACGGTAAAGTCCACGTGGCCCGGGGTGTCGATGATGTTGATGCGGGTCTGGGGGAACTTCCGGCCGGCGGAGCCGGTCCAGTAGCAGGTGGTGGCGGCGGAGGTGATGGTGATGCCCCGCTCCTGCTCCTGGGCCATCCAGTCCATGGTGGCGGTGCCGTCATGGGTCTCGCCGATCTTGTAGTTCACGCCGGTGTAGTAGAGGATGCGCTCGGTGGTGGTGGTCTTGCCGGCGTCGATGTGGGCCATAATGCCGATATTTCTCGTATTCTCTAAGCTAACTTTTCTAGGCATATCCGTAACTCCTTGGTCGATTACCAGCGGTAGTGGGCAAACGCCTGGTTGGCCTCAGCCATCTTGTGGACGTCCTCCCGCTTCTTCACGGACGCGCCGGTGTTGTTGGCGGCGTCCATAATCTCGGCGGCCAGGCGCTCCCGCATGGTCTTCTCGGCGCGGGCACGGGAGTAGGTGGTGAGCCACCGCAGGCCCAGGGTCTGCCGGCGCTCCGGCCGGACCTCCATGGGCACCTGATAGGTGGAACCGCCCACACGGCGGGACTTGGTCTCCAGGGACGGCATGATGTTCTCCAGCGCGGCGGTGAAGACATCCAGCGGCTCCTTGTCGGTCTTCTCTTTGATGATGTCAAAGGCGCCGTAGACGACCTTCTGGGCCACGCCCTTCTTGCCGTCGAGCATGATGCTGTTGACGAGCTTAGTGACTAAGACAGAGTGGTATACCGGATCGGGGAGGATCTCCCGCTTGGGTACGTTTCCTCTTCTGGGCACTTCGCTTCCCTCCTTCATACGGAATGAATTTCATAGGTACTCGAAGCGTTTTTTTGGAACGGTTCGTGTATGCCCGCCGGAAACGTCCCTATCTCATATAGGTACGCACGGCGAGGCGTGCGGGGAAAGGTTCAGATCTTACTTCTTGCCGGCCTTGGGCCGCTTGGCGCCGTACTTGGAACGGGCCTGCATACGGCCGGAGACGCCCTGGGTGTCCA
>CANQMK010000073.1 GCA_947624895.1 uncultured Oscillospiraceae bacterium
CCCCCGACCTGCTGATTACAAATCAGCTGCTCTACCAACTGAGCTACACCAGCACGTGGCGCTCTGTCCAACAGCAGGGGTTATTTTAACAAAAAAATACCCGCTTGTCAACACCCAATTTCCGCCGTCGGGCGGAAAAAACGGCGGGGGGTCAGCGGCGGTCGGCGGAGGCCAGGGTGACGGCCCAGACGCCCGCGGCCCCGGCGGTGAGGAGCACCCGGGCGCACTCGCTGAGGGTGGCGCCGGAGGTGACCACATCGTCCACCAGCAAAACCCGCTTGCCCCGGACCAGGTCGGGGTCCAGGAGGGTATAGGCCCCCATGGAGTTGGCCCGGCGGGCGGCGGGGTCGTGGAGGAGGGACTGCTGGGCGGCGGCGTTCTTCTTGCGGAAGAGGGCTGTCTCCGTCATGCCTCGGGCCCGGGCCACCGCCCGGGCCAGGAGCTGGGCCTGGTCGAAGCCCCGGCGGCGCAGGCCCTTGGGGGAGAGGGGCGGCCAGGAGACAAGGTCGAAGTCCATGGGGAAGTGGTCCTGGGCGCACTGGGCCACCAGGGGCCCCAGGGCCTTGGCGTAGCCCGCCCTGCGGTGGAACTTGAAGCGGCGGACGCACTCAGCCACCTTGCCCCGGTAGCCCAAGGCGCTGGCGCACCCCTCCAGCAGGTCCACCGTCCGCTCCGCCCGCCGACCCGTCCGCCAGGGCAGGGAGGTCTGGCAGTCCGGGCAGATGGCCCCGTCCTCCTCCACGCCGCCCCGGCAGAAGGGGCACCGGGGCGGGAAGAGGAGGTCCAACAGCCCGCTCACGCCGCCGCCTCCCGCGGGCGCTGCATGAGGGAGATGATGGCCGAGGACAGGGTGACGGAGACCAGGGACCACAGGAGGTTCGCCGGGGGGAGGTAGGTCAGGGAGAGGCCCAGCACCACCAGATCGGTGAAGAGGTAGCACCGCCCCACGTCCCACCCGGAGAGGCGGGAGATGGTGAGGGCCAGGGCGTCGTCCCCGCAGCAGGCGCCCCCGGCGCTCACCACCAGCCCCACGCCCACCCCCACGAACAGCGCCCCCAGGGGGGCGGCCAGGTAGGGGTAGGGGGACAGGTCCCGCAGAAGGGGCGGGAAGCGCTCCAGCAGGGCGTAGAAGCCGGAGTACATCAAGGTGGAGATCAGGGCATTCTGGGCAAAGCCCTTGCCCAGGACCCGGAAGGCCAGCAGGTAGCACAGCAGGTCCAGCACCACCTCGCTGACGCTGGGGGACACGCCGAAAAAATGGCGCAAAAGAAGGGTGACGCCCAGCACGCCCCCCTCTGTGATGCCCGCCTGGGCGTGTACGCTGTACAGCCCAAAGGCCAGGATGAAGGCCCCCAGGGCCATGATGATATAGGTGTGAAAAAAGCTCTTGCGCGCGCTCAAGATATCCCTCCTAGGCTCGGGGTGGGTCAGCTCCGCTCCAGCTCCCGGTAGAGGGCGGCGGCCTCCCCCTTTTGGGCGTACTCGTCCACCGCCAGCACCTCCACCCGGGTGACGCGCTGGCCAAAGCGCAGCTCGATCACGTCCCCGACCTTGACTTCGTAGGAGGCCCGCTGGGGCCGGTCACCCACCCAGACCCGGTCGCTGTCGCACGCCTCGTTGGCCACGGAGCGGCGCTTGATGAGCCGGGATACCTTCAGCCACTTGTCCAGTCTCATTTGGCGATCCCTCCAAAATGCCCCGGGGGCATGAGGATCCACACCGCCCGGCCCAGGACGCACCGCTGATCCACCAGACCGATATCAGGGAAGCGGGAGTCGCTGGAGGCGTTGCGGTTGTCCCCCATGACAAGAGCCTGCCCTGGGGCACGGTGATGGGGTACTGCCCGGCGAACTGGTCCATGACGGGGCGCATGGGCTCCCCCAGGTAGTCCTCCTCCAGCGCCACGCCGTCCACCGTGACGACGCCGGTGTCGTAGTCTACGTCCACCTCCTGGCCGCCGGTGGCGATCACCCGCTTGACGATGGGGGTGCCGTGGCGGAAGGTGATGGGGGCCAGGACGACCACGTCGCCGTTCTTGGGGGTATAGCCCAGGCTCTGGAGGACGAGCATATCCTTGTCGTGGAGGGTGGGGTACATGGAGTTGCCGTCCACCCCGATCATCCGCCCCAGAAACAGGGAGATCAGCACCAGCACCGTCAAGGCGAAGAGGAAGGGCTGGAGCCAGCTGTAAAGCTGAAAGGAGAAGGACTGGGCGGGGGTGTCGGGCCGGTAGATGGGCTCCGGCTCCCGCTGGGGGGTTTCGCGGTCCATAGAGGCGCCTCCTGTTGTCAGGTTATGTTTTTCCCATTATAAGCGTTCCGGGGGGAAATTGCAAGCGGGGCGGGCTCACCGCCCCAGAGCCAGCCGCTCCCGGCTGTGGCAGGTGAACAAAAGCACCTGCCGCGTCCCGGCCAGCTCCTCCAGCAGGGCCAGCGCCCGGCGGAGGCGGGTATCGTCAAAGTTGGCCAGGGCGTCGTCCAGCAGGAGGAAGGGGGGCTCCTCCCCGGGCAGGGCCAGCAGGCAGATGGCCAGGCGCAGGGCCAGATAGACCTGGTCGGCGGTCCCCCGGCTCAAGAGCTGGGCGGCCCGGAGGCCGTCCTCCCCCTGGGCCAGGGCCTGGAAGTCCCGGGTGAAGGTGAGTCCGGCGTACCGCCCGCCGGTGAGCCGGTCCAGCAGCTCCCCGGCCTTGGCGTTGAGGGCGGGGGAGAAGCGGGCCTGGAGCTGGGCGTTGGCCGCGGTGAGGGCCTCCAGGGCCAGGTTGAGGGCGGCCAGTTCCTCCTCCTCCGCCCCGATGGCCTGGGTGAGTTCGTCCAGGCGGGCTTGGATGGGCTCCAGTCCGCCCAGGGCCTCCTCCTCCCCCCGGGCGTGGGCCTGGAGGTCCCGGCACCGGGTCAGCGCCGTCCGCACCCGCTCCAGGTCGGCCCGGTCCCGGTCCTGGGACTGCCGGGGCAGGTGGGCGGCGGAGGGCGGCGCGGGGGGTTCTCCCTGGGTGGAGACGGCCTCCCAGGCCGAGCGGGCGGCGATGTGCTCCTCCCGCGCGGCCCGGGTCCGGGCCTGGGCGGCGGCCAGGGCCGCCTCCGCCTCGCCCAGCGCCTCCAGCGCCCGCCCCCGCCGCCGGGTCCACCACAGGGCGGCCCCGCCCGCCGCCGCGATCAATACCAGCGCCGCGGGGAGCAGCCAGGGGAGCGCCAGGGCCAGGGCGCCGATCCCCAGGCCGATGCCGCAGAGCCCCACGCCGGCCAGGGCGAGGCAGACGGGCCAGAGGGGTCCGGGGCGGCAGGGGAGACGGGCCTTGGCCGCCTCCTCCTCCGCCGTCGCCTCTACCAGGGTCTCCTCCGCCTGGGCCAGCCGCTGGGCGGCGGCCTCATAGCGCCGCCGGGCCTCCTCCTGGGCCCGGGCCGCCTCCAACGCGGTGTGGCGCGCCAGGTCCTCCTCCAGCGCCCGGCGCTCCTCCTCCAGCCGCGCCTGATCCGCCCCGGCCCGGGCGGCCCTGTCCCGGGCGTCCAGCAGGCGCTGCCGCCGGTCCTGGGCCTCCGCCAGCTGGGCCCGGAGCTTGGGCAGCGACCCGGTGGCCCGGTTGGACTGCCGGGCGTTGCGCCAGTCCCGCAGACGGCCCTCCGCCTGGGAGAAGGAGGTGTCCTCCTCTCCGGCGCTGACCAGGGCGGCCACCCGCCGCTCCAGGTCGCCGGAGGCGTCCACCGTGAGACGGCCCTGGGGGAGGAAGCAGGTGCGCTGAAAGACCTCCTTGCTCACGCCCAGGAGCGTCTCGCCCACATTGTCGGCGGTGAGGCCGGGGACCGGCTCCTGGGTGCCGGTGTAGACGGCCTGGAAGCCGCCAAAGGGGTCCCGGCCCTTGGGAAAGCGGCGCAGGGTGATGGCGCGGCCTTGCCAGATCAGCTCCACCGTCCCGTCCATGGGCGCGCCGGACCAGGGGGTGAAGCGGCCGCGCTCAGACAGCGCGCCCCCCTTGCGCCCCTCCAGGCCGTAGAACATGGCCTGGAGAAAGGCGCACCAGGTAGACTTTCCACCCTCGTTGGGCAGCTCCAGCAAATTCAGGCCGTCCGCCAGGGAGAGGGTCGCCTTCTCCAGGCGGCCGAAGGTGGCGGTCAGGGAGACCAGTCTCATCGCGGCGCCTCCCTTCCCTCCAGGGCGGCCAGGCCGTAGGTCAGGGCCCGCTCCAGCCGGGGCCGCTCCGCCGGGGCGGCGGTCTCCAGCCGCCGGGCCATCTCCCGGAGGAAGTGGCCGGTGAGGGTGTCCTCCTCCAGGCGGGCCCAGGGGTCCCGGGGGGGCCGGGTCTCGTCCCGGAGCTCCAGGGTGGCGCAGACCCCCGCCCCCAGCCGCTCCAGGGCGGGCAGGTCCAGCGCCTCCGCCTCCCCGGTGAGGGTGAGGCGGAGGGTGTCTTCTACTCCCACGCCGTCCAGGGCGGCCCGGACCGCCTCGGCGGGGTCGAGGCCGGTGAGGTCCAGGGACCGCTCGTAGTACCGGGGGCCGGGGATGGGCCGAAAGGCCAGGTCCCGCACCCCGCCCTCGTCCAGGGTGACCAGACAACAGCCCTTCTCCCCCAGCTCATCAAAGCCCCGGCCCTGGAGACAGCCGGAGTAGGCCCAGGGGGCGGGGGCGTCAGGGCAGAGGCGCGGGGCGTGGACGTGGCCCAGGGCGGCGTAGGCCAGGCCGCTGTGGGCCAGGCTCTCCGGGGCGATAGGGGCGTACTGCCCGCCCCTGCTGTCCACCTCCCCGTGAAAGACCCCCAGGGCCAGGGTGCCGTCCCGGGGGGCGGTGAACCCGGCCAGGGGGTCGTCCTCCCGGGCGGGGGAGGTGAAGGCACAGCCGTAGACCGTCACCCCCAGGGCGGAGAAGGGGAGGGAGGCGACGGTCTGGGTGGTGAAGATGTGGACGTTCTCCGGCCAGATGGGCCGGGCGTAGGGGGACGCGGGGGCGTAGTAGTCGTGGTTGCCCGGGGCGATGACCACCGGGCAGGGGAAGCGCCCCAGGGCCCTGGGCAGGGCCTCCAGGGTCTCGGGGTAGGGCTGTTGGCTGTCCAGGAGGTCCCCGGCCAGGAGGGCCAGGTCCGCCCCCGCCGCCCGGGCCAGCTCCGCCAGGCGCTCCACCCCCTGCCGGAGACCGGCCCTGCGGCGCTGGGCCTCCTGGGGGGACAGGGCGCGGAAGGGGGCGTCCAGGTGGAAGTCGGCGGCGTGGAGCACGGTGAGCATCCTACCCCTCCTCGTCGAAGAGATCGACCCGCTCCAGGTCCACACAGCGGCGGGTCTGGGTGTCGATGGTGAAGAGCACGCTTTCCAGTTTGCAGGGGCCGGGGGCGGCCTCATACCGGGCGGGCAGGCCGCCCAGAAAGCGGTTGACGGCCATATCTGTCCGGATGCCCAGCACCGACTGGGCCGGGCCGGTCATCCCCAGGTCGGTGACGAAGCCGGTGCCCTGGGGGAGGATCTGAAGGTCGGCGGTGGGTACATGGGTGTGGGTGCCCCACAGGGCGGAGACCTTGCCGTCCAGATACCACGCCATGGCCCCCTTCTCGCTGGTGGCCTCGGCGTGGAAGTCCACCACGGCCACGTCGCAGTCGGCGCTCCGCAGCAGCCGCTGGGCCAGGGGGAAGGGGTTGTCGAAGTTGGGGTCCATGCAGGTGCGGCCGATGAGGTTGAGCACTCCCACCCGCGCGCCGGAGGGGGTGTCGAAGACGGCGAAGCCCCGGCCCGGGACACGGTCGGTGTAGTTGGCGGGGCGGAGGATGCGATCGTGGCTGTCCAGATACTTGGCGATCTGGAGGCGGTTCCAGGTGTGGTTGCCCAGGGTGATCACATCCGCCCCCGCCTCCAGGATGGCGTCCGCCTGCCTGGGGTGGATGCCCACGCCGTCGGCGTTCTCCCCGTTGACCACGGCGAAGTCCACCCCCCGCCGCCGCTTCAGCTCCGGCAGGGTCCGGCGGAGCATCTCCACCCCCGCCGGGCTCACCACGTCTCCCACCGCCAGCAGGTGCAGGGTCATACCAACCCCTCCTTCCACAGCCAGTTCTGGAGCTCCGGGAGGTCGGGGGCG
Source organism: uncultured Oscillospiraceae bacterium (assembly GCA_947624895.1). GTDB lineage: Bacteria > Bacillota > Clostridia > Oscillospirales > Oscillospiraceae > MGBC124762. Next base: position 6,052 of record CANQMK010000073.1, read on the forward strand.
ATGTGGACGCTGGGCAGACCGGCGAAGTCCCCGGCGGGGGTGGTGCCGTTGAGGACGGCGCAGAAGTCCACCCCGGCCCGCTGTCCGGCCTGGGCGTCGATCACCGTGTCGCCGCAGTAGAGGACCTGCTCCCGGGTCAGGCCGGTGGCCTCCAGGGCCCGGAGGATGCCCGCCGGGTCCGGCTTGGGGGCGGGCACCTGGTCGGGGCCGATGACGAAGTCCAGCAGGGGGTAGATGCCCCGGGCCTTCAGGATCTCCGTGAGGATGGGGGCGGGCTTGGAGCTGACCACCGCCAGCTTCACCCCCCGCTCCCGCAGGGCGGTCAAAAGGGCCTCGCACCCCTCGCACAGGACGGCGGTGGCGATCTGGACGGGGGTGCAAACGCTGCGGTAGAGCTTGGCGAACCGGGCGCGCTTGTCCTCGTCCGTCTCCCCGGTGATCTGGGTAAAGCCGTCCTTGAGCACCAGGCCCACAGTGTGGCGGATGTCCTCCCGGCTGGGCATGGTGGGGTAGCCCATGGTGTGCAGCCCGTAGAGGAACCCGGCCACGATGGCCTCCGTGGCGTCCCCCAGGGTGTAGTCAAAGTCGAAGAAGATCCCCTGATATCTCATACCGCACCTCATCTCTGTGTTTTGAACCACCATTATATCACAGTCCCGCCAAAACCACAAGGCGGGGGATACCTATTATATAAGGAAGGCGCCCGGGGACAAGGTACGATTGCTTTTTTGGTCTTTCTGTGGTAAACTATAAACTTGAAGTCTGAAAAAAGGGGGGAAAACAGGGTGAAAAAGGTCTGGAACTGGCCGCCGGTGCGGTTCATCCGGGAGATGGCGGACATCTACTTCACCCAGCGGGTGGGCGTGGCCGCCGCCGCCCTGAGCTACTTTCTCATCCTCTCCCTGTTCCCCATCCTCATCTGCGTCAACGCCTTCGTGGGGGCTCTGCGGGTGAACGTGGACTCGGTGCTCCAGGTGCTCTCCGCCTTCCTGCCCCCCAGCCTGCTGGGGGTGGTGTCCAGCTACCTGCGCTACGTGTCCAGCAACAACTCCTCCGCCCTGCTGGCGGCGGGGGCGGTGATGACCCTCTTCTTCGCCTCCGGGGCCATGCGGACGCTGATGAACATCATGGGCGACATCTATGGCCGCCGGGGGTTCCGGGGGATCGCCCAGGTGGTGGTCAGCGTGCTCTTCTCCCTGTTGCTGCTCATCGCCATGTACCTGTCCATCTTCGTGGTGCTCACCGGCAACTGGTTCCTCCACCTGCTGGAGCGCTACCTCCCCTTCGGTTGGCTCAGCGGCCTGTGGGACTGGCAGTGGTTCAAGTTCCTGCTCCTGTTCGGGGTGGTGTTCTTCCTGGTGATCGTCCTCTACCTGGTGTCCGCCCCGCCGGGGAAGCCCCGGGCCCCGGTGTTCCTGGGGGCCTTTCTGGCCTCGGTGGCCCTGGTGGGGGCCTCCTGGGTCTTCTCCCTGTTCATCAGTATGTCCAGCCGCTACTCCCTCATCTACGGCTCCCTGGCCTCCATGATCATCCTCCTGCTGTGGCTCTACCTGTGCGGAAACGTGCTGATTTTGGGCAACGTCTTCAACTGCGTGCGCTACCGCGGGAAGCTGGAAAAAAATATTGAAAAGATGGAAAAATCCTCTTGACAGCCCTGACCTGGTCTGGTACAATAATCGAGCGCCTGTCCAAGGGGCGCAGTCTGCGATGATGCGGGAGATTGCTCGCGAAGCGAGGTAACTTCCGCGGAGTATGTCCGTAGATCGGGCGGCTGAGGGATCCTGTCGCATGGGCGTATATCGTCCGGGCCTGGGAAACAGCCGGCTTACTATGCCGGCTTTCTTCATGTCAGGGAGTGATACGCACGGAAACGTGGACAGGAAATTCTCTCATCCGATACGAAGCAGGACGCGACTACCACACTTCGTATTAAGGAGGAAACACCATGGCAGCACAGAAGGAAATGATCCGCATCCGCTTGAAGGCCTACGATCACCAGCTCATCGACCAGAGCGCTGAGAAGATCGTGGAGACCGCCAAGCGCAACGGGGCCACCGTCTCCGGCCCCATCCCCCTGCCCACCAAGAAGGAGGTCGTCACCATCCTTCGGGCCGTGCACAAGGATAAGGACTCCCGGGAGCAGTTCGAGCGCCGCACCCACAAGCGGCTCATCGACATCCTCAAGCCCAACCCCAAGACGGTGGAGGCCCTGATGGCCCTGGAGCTGCCCGCCGGCGTGGAGATCGAGATCAAGCTCTGATCTCCCCCTGATTTCGTTGTACCGCGTCCGCCGGACGGATTTCGGCGGGCAGGTCATGTTGGCCGAGCAACGGGGCGTGACCCCGCCTCGCCCAACCAATAACCTACTATATGAGGAGGAAGGAACCACATGGAAAAGGCCATTATCGGCAAGAAGGTCGGCATGAGCCAGATCTTCGACGACGCCGGCAAGGTCATCCCGGTCACCGTCATCCAGGCGGGCCCCTGCACCGTGGTGCAGAAGAAGACCGAGGAGAAGGACGGCTACAACGCCGTGCAGCTGGGCTTCGACGACGTGCCCGAGCGCAAGCTCACCAAGCCTGAGATCGGCCACCTGAAAAAGGCCGGCGACATCCGCAAGGCGGTGCTCCGTGAGTTCGACCTGGACAACTACGACGAGCTCAACGTGGGCGACGTGATCACCTGCGAGACCTTTGAGGCCGGCGACCGGGTGGACGTTACCGGCGTGAGCAAGGGCAAGGGCTACGCCGGCGTGGTCAAGCGCCACGGCTTCGCCATCAAGCGGGTCACCCACGGCGGCGGCCCGGTCCACCGTCACCAGGGCTCCGTGGGCCCCGCCACCGACCCCAGCCGCATCTTCAAGGGCACCAAGGGCGCCGGCCACATGGGCGCCGAGCAGGTCACCGTCCAGAACCTGGACGTGGTCCAGGTGGACCCGGAGCTGGGCCTCATCGCTGTGTGCGGCGCCATCCCCGGCCCCAAGGGCGGCGTGGTGCTGGTGAAGTCCAGCGTGAAGAAGCTCGTCGAGAAGAAGGGCGAGGCCGGCGTGTCCAGCAACCCGCAGAAGGCTTCCGCCCGTATCAACCCGCAGAAGGCCTCTGCGCGTAA
>CANQMK010000074.1 GCA_947624895.1 uncultured Oscillospiraceae bacterium
GTCACAGCCGATGTAGCGCGTCTCCCGAAAGGCCGGGTTCAGGGCCCGGGGGGTGTAGCCGCAGGGGAGGTCCACCACGGTGTCCTTCCCCTGGGCCTGGATGAGGGCGTTCATCACCCGGTAGCGGGTCTCGATCACCGCCCGGTTCGCCGTGGCGAACATCACCGCCCCCTCGTCCTTCCCCATCACCGTGTCCACGCCGATGCCCAGCCGCTCCGCCAGGAGGCGGGCGTCCGGGTCGCCGGAGAGGCAGATGTTCATCACCGTGGCCTTGGCCGTGTTGAAGACCGGGTTGGTCCGCTCCCGCAGGGCCTGTTCCTGTTCCTTTTCCATGTCTCGTCCTCCTAAAATACGCAAAATGTCCGTGCTGAAACGCCCGCTATGCCGCCAGTTCCTCCCCAGCTGTCAACTCCCCAGGGAGGAGGTTAGGGCTTAGAGGCGGGTCACACTCTTGGCCAGGTCGTAGGTGTGGGGCTCCTTGGTCTTGGCCTTGTGGCCCACGGCCACGGCGATCTGGAACTCGTACCCCGCCGGGAAGCGGAGGGCCTGGGCGAAGTCCGCCTGCCGGGCCCCGGAGAGAGCCTTTTTCACGCAGCCGATGATGACGCTGCCCAGCCCCAGCCCCTCGGCGGCCAGGGCGATGTTCTCCACGGCGATGCCCGCGTCCACCGGGGTCCAGGAGAAGGCCGCCTCGCCGCTCAAAAAGAGCACGGTGGGCGCGCCGTAGTAGAAGTTCTCCGCCGGGGTCTGCCCGGCCAAGGCGTTCCGCTCCGCCTCGATCTCGGCCAGGATGGGGTCGCCGTTTTGGACGACGGTGATGTGGATCTCCTGGCGGTTGGTGGCCGTGGGGGCCTGGAGCCCCGCCAGGAGCAGGGCCTCCAGCTCCTCCTCGGTGAGGGGTTCGGCGGTGTAGCCCCGGGTGGTACTGCGGCGCTGGAGCACTTGGGCGATCTCGTTCATAGGTGGTCCCTCCTTGATGATTTGGGCATGATACCCTATTTTACCCTCTTTTGGGGCGGAGCGCAAGAGGGGGCTTTTGTCGGGATTTTAGCACTCTGAGCGTGATAGTGCTAAAGTTTACAATTTCTTCATACCGAGGACACAGAACATGGGATATTTTTGGGTATACTCTGTCTTGTCAGGAGGGGGAAGCTCCTCCGGCGCGGTCCCGGACGCCGCCCGTCCGCCGGGGCCGCCCAGCGCGGCGGGCAGAGGATAGGAGGTATGGATCATGTTTGAATTGAGACCTGTTCATAGCGCCCGGGACCGTCAGCTCACGCTCAACCCCTTCCAGGAGCTGGATGAGATGGAGCGCCGCTTCTTCCAGGACCCCTTCTTCCGCTTCTTCGGCCAGAACGACCTGGCGGAGTTCAAGACGGACATCCAGGACCTGGGGGACAGCTACCTGCTGGAGGCCGACCTGCCCGGCTTCGCCAAGGAGGATATCCACCTGGAGCTGAACGGCGACACCCTCACCATCTCCGCCCAGCGCCACTCCCAGCACGAGGACAGCGATAAGAAGCAGGGCTATCTCCACGTGGAGCGGTCCTACGGCCAGTACGCCCGCTCCTTCGACATCACCGGCGTGGACCCGGACGGGATCAAGGCCAAGTATGAGGACGGCGTGCTGAAGCTCACCATGCCCAAGCGCCAGGAGACCCCGCCCCAGGGCCGGACGCTGGAGATCGAGTAACACGAGTCCCCGACAACGTGAGTCCCCGGCGGCCTGTTGGCCGCCGGGGACTCTTTTCCAAGAAGGGGCCTTGCCCCTTCTTGGAGCATTTGCGGCCCGCCGCAGCGCACGACCCGGACGCCAGAGGGGCATCCGGGTCGCACGTTTGCGGGCCGAGCGGTATTTTTTGCCAGGCGCATGTCCTGGCAAAAAATTTTTTATGACTTTTTCGCGCCTACGGCGTGAAACTCTGCGAGGCTTTTTCGTCTTCCGGCTGTTCCGGCGCTTCGCGCCAGGGGCCGGTGTGGTAGAAGAGGAGGGAGAGGGCGGCGGCCACCGTCCAGCCGCCGGGCCAGGCACACCAGATCCCCGTGGCCCCCAGGGCGGTGCGGCACAGCGCCAGGGCCAGGGCCACCCGGAGGAACAGGTCCACCAGGGTGGTCACCATGAAGCGCTCCATCAGCCCGGAGCCCCGGAGTACCCCGTCCGCCACCAGCTTGGCGGAGACCACCAGGTAGAAGGGGGCGAGGACGCGCAGGAAGACCGTCCCGGTCTGGAGGGCGGTCTGGGTGGGGGCGTCCAGGAAGAGGTAGAGCAGGTATCGCCCCGCCAGGCAGTAGAGCAGGATCAGCGGCACGCTGAGGGCCCACACCAGCTTCAGCCCCGCCCGGAAGCCGCCCTTCACCCGGCCCAGCTTCCCCGCGCCGATGTTCTGGGCGGTGTAGTTGGAGATGCCGTTGCCCAGGGTGGTGAAGGAGGTGATCACCAGGTTGTTCAGCTTCACCGCCGCGGAGTAGCCCGCCATCACCCCGGTGCCGAAGCTGTTGATGGCCCCCTGGATGATGATGTTGCCCACCGAGATGAAGCTCTGCTGGAGGACGCTGGGCACGGCGATGGCGGCCAGCCGCCCCAGGAGGGGCAGGGAGAGGAGGGCGGGCCGCTCCACCGTCCCGATCCCCCGCAGGCGGCGGAGCACCACCGTCACGGCCAGGAGACAGCTCACCCCCTGGCACAGGAAGGTGGCCCAGGCCACCCCCGCCACCCCCATGTGGAAGGCGGCCACGAAGAGGATGTCCACGGCGATGTTGGCGGTGGAGGAGGCGGCCAGGAAGAGGAAGGGGGTGCGGGAGTCCCCCAGGGCGGAGAAGACGCCGGTGGCGATGTTGTAGAAGAAGACAAAGGGCAGGCTCCAGATGTAGATGTCCAGGTAGACCTTGGAGTCGGCGAAGGCCTCCGCCGGGGTGCGGATGAGCCGGAGCAGGGCCTCGCAGCCCACCATCCCCCCCGCCATCAGCGCTCCGCAGAGGACGGCGCTGGCGATGCAGGCGGTGGAGACGGCGGTCTTGAGCTGGGCGTACTCCCGGGCCCCGAAGAGCTGGGAGACGATCACCGAACAGCCGATGTTGCACCCGAAGGCGAAGGCCAGGAAGATCAGAGTGACCTCGTAGCTGTTCCCCACCGAGGCCAGGGCGGTCTCCCCGATGAATTTCCCCGCCACCAGGCTGTCGGCGATGTTGTAGAGCTGCTGGAAGATCATACTGCCGAACAGGGGGAGGCAGAACCGCCACAGGACCTCCTGGGGCCTGCCGACGGTCAGATCCTGGTTCATAGGACCCCTCTTTTCTTTTCACGTTCTGTCCATTATAGTCCCTCCCCCGCCGGTTGTAAACCGTTTTTTTCGCCGGGGCGCGGGGGTTGACAAGCGGGGCGCGCGTGCTAAAATGAGGGGGAAATCAGGCGCCCGCGGGGCGGTGAGGAGGGGTTTCCCATGAGGAATTGGACACGGCGGGGGTTGGCCCTGGTCTGCGCCGCGGTGCTGGCGGCCAGTCTGGCCGGGTGCGGCGGCAAAACGCCTCCGCCGGAGGCGTCCGCTCCCCCGGCGTCCCAGGCGCCGGAGGCCGCCCCCTCCGCCGGGGCGGACAGCCAGGTCCAGGCCCTGGCGGAGCGGTACGGCATCAGCGAGGAGAAGGTGGAGCGCATCCTGGCGGTGTTCCTCCAGGTCCAGGGGGGCTCCTACACCTTTGAGGAGCTGGCGGGGCTGCCCATGGAGGAGCTGGACCGGATCCTGGCGGACCCGGAGGCGGCGGAGACCGGCGCCGAGGCCAGCGCCGAGGTCGGCGCGGAGGTCTCCCCCTCTGAGCAGGCCGCGCCCGCGGCGTCAGCCCAGCCCGCGGCGGCTCAGTCCTCGACCGCGCCCAAGCCCACCGCCACCCAGCGGCCCGCCGCCACGCCCAAGCCCACGCCCACGCCGGCGCCCACGCCGGTCCCCGTGGTAGACCCCGCCGTCCAGACGGCGCCCACCCCCGCCCCCGCGGCGACGCCTGCCCCCACGGCGGCGCCCAGCGCCGGGACCTACATCGGCGAGGGAGCGGCCAAAGCCGCCGCCCTGGCCCACGCCGGGGTGGCGGAGGCGGACGCCTCCTTCGTCCAGTGCAAGCTGGACTACGACGACGGTCGGGCGGAGTATGAGATGGAGTTCTTCGCCGGGGGGATGGAGTACGACTACGACGTGGACGCCCTCACCGGCCAGGTCCTCTCCTTCAGCAAGGAGGCGGACCCCCGGGCGGCCGCGGCGGCTCCCACGGCGACGCCAGCCCCCGCGGCGGCGCCCAGCGCCGGGACCTACATCGGCGAGGGGGCGGCCAAGGCCGCCGCCCTGGCCCACGCCGGGGTGGCGGAGGCGGACGCCTCCTTCGTCCAGTGCAAGCTGGACTACGACAAGGGCCAGGCGGAGTACGAGGTGGAGTTCCGGGCCGGGGGGACGGAGTATGAGTACGACATCGACGCCCTCACCGGCCAGGTGCTCCAGTACCAGCAGGAGCGGGCCGACCGCTTCTGAAGAAACCGGGGCAAAAGAGCCCGGCGCGCCACGCGGGCGCGCCGGGCTCTTTCTCTGCTCTGGGGGCCGCGGGCCCTGGTTCGTCACGCCGTGGGAATGGCGCGCAGGCGCTCCGCCCGGTACTGGTCCATGAGGGCCACGCAGCCGGGCACGTCGGTCCTGTGGGCGAAGAGCTCGCCCATGGCGGCCACCATGTCGTCCCCGCTGTACCCCACCAGCTTGGAGGCGGTGGTGGAGACCCGCTGGTGCTCCGCGATGGAGGCCGCCGCGTCGGTGACCATGTGGGACTGGATGTTGGTGGTCTGACCCTGGAAGCAGTTCACCGTGGCGATGCCGTCAAAGGCGGCGTTGTAGTTCTCCGGGGTGGCGCAGAAGGCCAGGAAGTCCAGGGCGGCCTCCCGCCGGGGGCTGTCGCGGTTGACCATCATCATGTTCAGGTTGCCCCCCTCGTAGGTGCCCTCCTCGGCGGTGCCCAGGAAGACGGGCATGACGGCGAAGTCGTCCACGGTGTAGGGGCCGTCGGAAGTGAAGTCGGTGTAGAACCAGGTGTCCCAGATGAGGGTCATCACCGCCTCCCCGGAGGCCAGGGCGGGGGCGATCTCCCCCCAGCCCACCTTGGCGTAGTCACGGCCAAACCAGCCCCTGTCGGCGGCGGAGACCAGCCACTGGGCCATGTCGCGCACCGCCGGGAGGTCGGACAGGGTCAGCGACCCGCTGTTCACCGCCGCCAGGGTGTCCGGGTCGTCGGCGAAGACCGGGTCCAGGCCGAACTGGTACATCCACGAACAGCCCCGCCCCGGCCAGCAGATGGGGGTGTAGCCCGCGTCCAGGAGGGCCTGGCACAGCATATCGAACTCCGCCTGGGTGGTGGCGGCCTCCAGGCCCAGGCTGTCCAGGATGGTCTTGTTGTAGTAGCACCCGGACAGGGAGTTCTCCCAGAAGGGCAGGCCCAGCAGGTCGCCGTTGTCGGCGGTGCAGTAGGCCAGGGCGCTGTCGGTGAGGTCGGCGGCCCAGGGCTGGTCGTTGAGGGGGAGGAAGTTGGTCTCCGGGTCGAAGAGGTCCAGGTCGGCGGAGTGGAAGTGCATGAGGATGTCCGCCCCCTCCCCCTTGGCGTAGCGCTGGGAGGCGGCGCGCTCAAACTCGCCGTCGGCGTAGGAGATGAGCTCCACCTGGTTCCCCGTGGCCTCCTGGTAGCGCTGGAAGACGGCGGTGAGGTAGCGCTTTTCCAGGTCGGTCGCCCGGCCCATCACCGTGAGGGTGACGGCGTCGCCGGACCCGCCCTTCCCGCAGGCGGCCAGCGGCAGGGTCAGGATCAGGGCCAGGGCCAGGGCGGTCAGTCGTCCTTTTCTCATGGGGCGTCCTCCTTTTTCTCTGTCCCGGTCTCCTCCGCGCCCCGCGCCCGCAGCAGGCGGCCCACCAGGGCGCGCATCTCGTCCATGTCCACGGGCTTGGCCAGGTGGCCGTCCATCCCCGCGTCCAGGGCGTTGCGCACGTCCTCGGCGAAGGTGTTGGCGGTCAGGGCCACGATGGGGATGGTCCCCGCCTCCGGGTGGCGGGAGGCCCGGATGGCCCGGGTGGCGTCGTAGCCGTTCATCACCGGCATCTGCACGTCCATGAGGATCAGGTCGTAGTGCCCCGGCTGGGCGGCGGTGAACCGCTCCACCGCCTCCTGGCCGTTGACGGCCAGCTCGCACGCCGCCCCCTCCATCTTCAGCATCTCCACCATGATCTCCGCGTTCAGCTCGTTGTCCTCCGCCACCAGGAAGCGGCGGCCCTCCATCACCCGCTCCGACGGGGCGGAGGCGGGGGCCTCCGCCGCCTCGTCGTCGGGGAAGAAGGGGGCGATGGTCTGCCAGAAGGTGGACACGAAGAAGGGCTTGGGCATGAAGGCGTCGATCCCCGCCCGCCGGGCCTCCTCCTCGATCTCGCTCCAGTCGTAGGAGGTGAGCACCAGGATGGGCACCCCGGCCCCCACCTCCCGGCGGATGGCCCGGGCGGTCTCCACCCCGTCCATCCCCGGCATCTTCCAGTCCAGCAGGATCACGTGGAAGTCCAGGCCCTCCCGGTGGGCCCCCACCGCCCGCTCCACGGCGGCGGCGCCGTCGGTGGCGTAGGCCACGTCCACGCCGGTGTCCCGCATCAGCTCCCGGACGGCCAGGCACACGTCCTCCTCGTCGTCCGCCACCAGCATCCGGGTCACCTTCCCGTGGGCCCCGGTGGCGGCGTGCTCCTGCTCGGGGAGGACGAAGGTGAGCTCCACGGTGAAGGTGCTCCCCTCCCCCAGTTGGCTCTCCACCTGGATGATGCCGCCCATCAGGTCCACCAGGTTCTTGGTGATGGCCATGCCCAGGCCGGTGCCCTGGACCGTGTTGGTGACGGAGTTCACCTCCCGGCTGAAGGGGTCGAAGATCTCCGCCAGGTAGTCCGGGTCCATGCCGATGCCGTTGTCCCGCACCACGAAGCGCAGCTTGGCGTACTGGGGGGCGGGGGCCTCCAGCCCCTGGACCAGGAACTCGATCCGGCCCTCCTCGGGGGTGTACTTCACCGCGTTGGACAGCAGGTTGAGCAGGATCTGGTTCAGCCGCAGCTTGTCCCCCATCAACTGCTCCGGCACCGTCCCCTGGGTCCGGATCTCAAAGGTCTGGCGCTTGGCCCGGGCCTGGGGCAGGAGGATGAAGTTCAGCTCCTCCAGCACCTCGGGCAGGCGGAAGCGGTCCACGTTCAGGGAGGTCTTGCCGCTCTCGATCTTGCTCATGTCCAGCACGTCGTTGATAAGGCTGAGCAGGTGGTGGCTGGAGGCGGTGATCTTGTGGGTGTACTCCCGTACCTTCTCCGGCTTATCCGCGTCCTTCTCCAACAGCACCGACAGGCCCACGATGGCGTTCATGGGGGTGCGGATGTCGTGGGACATATTGGACAGGAAGTTGCTCTTGGCCTCGTTGGCGCTCTGGGCGGCGTCCAGGGCCTCCTGGAGCTGGTGGTTCATCTGCCGCTCCAGGGTGCGGTCAGACAGGACGAAGATGTACTTCTCCACCTCCTGGATCTGCATCCGGTACACCGTCAGGCGGTACCAGCGGCGCTCCCCGGTGGTCTGGTGCATATACTCGCACTCCCAGCCGCGGCTGCCGTGGAGGGGGATGGCCTCCAGCTCCTCTTTGGGGATGGTCACGTCCCCGTCCACCGCGCAGCGCTCCATCACCCGGAGGTCCGCCTCCGCCTCCTCGACCGGGATGCCCATGAGCCGCTCGATGTTGGGGCTGATGTAGTTCACCTCCCGGCCCTGGGTGTCCATCATGATGAAGATGTCGTCCACGGTGTTGGAGAGCACGTCAAACATCCGCTCCCGGTACTGCAGCTCCGCCTTGCTCCGAAGGGACTGGCGGCGGCTCCGGAGGATCAGGAGGACGACGGCGGTGACCCCCAGCAGGAGGAAGATGAGGATGAGCACGGTGGTGGTGGCCTGCTGTACCGACAAAAAGCCCGCGCTCACCACGCTCTGGGGCACGGCGCTGAGGAGGGTGTAGTCCTGGTAGCCCACCGGCTGGTAGAGGACGCAGTAGTTGACCCCCCGGACCTGGCACTGGAGCAGGCCGGAGCGGCCCGCCGCCCAGTCCCCCTGGATCCGGGCCAGGTCCGCCTCCCCCAGGTCGGAGACCGCCCGGAGGTAGACCAGGTAGTTGTTATAGACGCTCCCCCCAGGCTGGGCGGAGAGGAGGACGCTGCCGTCCCCCCGGATCACGAAGCACTTGGCCTTGCCGGAGAAGGCGTCCACGTTCAGGGACCTGGACAGGGCCTCGTTGGTGTAGCTCACGGCGATGGCCTGGTAGGAGAAGCCCTGGTAGGTCCCCGGCGACGTCAGGGCGGCGAAGACCACCACCTCCTGCCCGTCGGGCAGGGTCTCCCCGGCCATGACGGGTCTGCCCGCCCGGAGGCTGCCCTCCCAGGCCCCCTCCAGCTCCAGCGAGCTCCGCTCCCCCTGGGCGGAGAGGCAGGCCCCGTCCCGGGACAGGAAGTAGAACTGGGAGAAGCCCCAGGACTCCCGCTCCGCCTCCAGATAGTCCGCCACGGCCTCCTCCTGGCCCTCCGCCTGGGCCAGGTAGCTCCCCCAGCTCTTCAGCAGGCCCCAGTTGCGGTTGGTGAAGCTGCTGAAGGAGCGGTTCACCTGGCCGTAGATCTCCTGGAGGTGGTCGGTGCTGTCCTTGTAGATGCGCTGGGAGATAAAGTCGAAGTACGCCGTGCCGATCCACACCGCCAGGGCGCACACCGCCGCCACCAGGAGGACGGACGCCACCCGGCCCAGCTTCTTTTTCATCTCCCCACCCCCGATCTCCCCCGGCGCGCCGGGCGCCGATACGTTTCAATGATATCATACCATAAGAAAGGGGAGAAATCAACCGCCCAGCCGTCCCTGGCGGAGGGCGGAAAAACTTCCAAAGTTTTCTCTACCCTCCCGGCGGTCTCTGTGGTATAATAGCCGCAGAGCGGCTATTATACAGATCATGCTGCATATACCACAACGCCGCTTCGCGACTGTGGTATAATA
>CANQMK010000075.1 GCA_947624895.1 uncultured Oscillospiraceae bacterium
ATGAGCTTCAGAGCGGCGTTGAGCTTGTTGGTGTCGTTGCCCACGCCGGCCTTGGAGATGGCCCAGCCGTCGGTCTTCACGGAACGCCAGGACTCGGTAAAGCGCATGTACACGCCGTTGGGATCGGTGCCGTCATACCAGCGGGCCACGGGGACCATGGCGGCCATGTAGCGCTCGCCGTCCTGGAAGGTCTTGCCGTCCTCGTTGTAGATGGTCTGGGTCTGGTTGTAGTCGTAGTGCATGAAGCCCAGGTCGTTCTCCAGGTACTGCTTGGTCTTCACGTCCTCGCTCTTCATGAACGCCTCGGAGATCAGACCCTCGGCGGCCATGTCGCGCATCCGGTCCAGAGCCTCATAGGTCTCGGTCTCCTGGCGGGCGTCGTGGAGGGTGCCGTCGGTGCCCACATAGAGGTAATCCTTCCGGGACTCCAGGCCGCGCACGCCGAAGAGGATGCCGGCCAGGTGGAACATATCCACGCGGCGCTGGTTGTTCTGGTCCTCACGGGTGAACAGGCCCTGGACGGAGTCGGTGCCGTTGAGGGTGGGGGCGTTGGAGACCACGCAGCGGAGCAGGGCCACCAGCTCGTCGGCGTCCCAGGCGGCGTTCTGACCCACGAAGAGGTTGGAGCGCTGGGTGCCGTAGTAGCCGCCGTAGGCCTGGTCGATGTAGTCACGGAGCATATTCACCGCGTCCACGCCGCTCATGGGGCCGGCAGCGTTCATCTTGGCCACGATGTTGCCGGCGGTGTCATAGTCCTTGGTGACGGTCTCCACGGCGGTGCCCTCCAGGTTCACCACGTCCACGTCGATCTTGCCGGAGGTGGGCATGTAGGGCTCATAGGCCGCAGCCTTGGTGGTGCCGGAGCTCTCGGCGGTGAAGGGGCCCTCGCCGTCCAGGAGCTTCTGGACCCAGTCGGTCCGCATCAGGGGCATGCGCTCGATGTCGCTCACGCCGTCGAAGTAGGGGCTGATGTAGATGGCGCCGTTGGTGGTGTCACCGGTGATGGTCATGCGGACGATGGGGTTCTCGTCCAGGTACTTCTTGAAGTTGGGCATCTGATCCAGGTGGTCGGCGATGTTCACCAGGTTCCCGGCCACGCCGTACTCACTCAGGGTGGAGGCGGTACCGGCCACCATGTCCACCTGGTCCAGCTGCTCCTTCCAGTACTCGAACTCACTGGAGGCGCTGTTGCCCTGGTACTTGTCCTCAAACTTCATGCCCAGGCGGTTCTCCACCTCCACCCAGGTGGGCTTCAGGTCGCCGGTGTTGTAGGTGATTCCGTCGGCCAGGGTCACGCCGGCCCCGGCGACCTCAGCGTCGAAGAACAGGCCGGTCTGGGGGCTGTTGTAGCCCACCGCCATGCGGAGCACGGTGCCCGGCTCGAAGGACAGGTCGCCCGCCTCAACGGGGCCGTCGCCGCCGGGAGTGGGGGTGGTGGTGCCGCCCTGGGTGGTGGGGACTTCAATGGTGGGGCCGCCGCAGCCGGCCAGCAAGCCGATCATCATGACCAGCGCAAGAGCCATAGCCAAAGCTTTCTTCATGTTGTTCCTTCCTCCTTAGATAATGGGATCCATAAGACCGATCTTTATCTGTTTCCGGGGTGACCCGGTCAACATTCGCGCGGAGCTTACTCCTTCACGCCGCCCACGTTCACGCCCTTGGCGAAGTACTTCTGAATGAAGGGGTAGATGATGAGGATGGGGATGATGGAGCAGACGATCAGGGCGTAAATCACCGAGTCTGGCGCGTAGACCTTGTTCCAACCGGTGAGGAACTCCGGGTCGGTATACTGGTCCAGGCGCAGACGGAGGAACACCTGCAGAGGGTGCTCGTTGGAGTTGGAGATCATCTGCTTGGCCCAGAAGTAGCCGTTCCAGCGGGAGATGGCGAAGAACAGGGCCACGGTGGCGATGGTGGATTTGCTCATGGGGAGGTAGACCTTGGTAAGTACCTGGGTCTCGGTGGCGCCGTCCACGATGGCGGCCTCCTCGATCTCGGAGGGGACGCCCTCGAAGGCGTTGCGGAGGAGGATGATGTTCATGGCCTGCATACCCATGGCGATGACCACCAGCCACTTGTCGTCGGTGATGCCGAAGCCCTCGAAGATCTTGCCGGTGGCGATGTAGTTCAGGTACTGGGGAACGATACCGGCGGAGAACCACATGGTGAACACCAGGAAGAAGTTGAAGAACTTCCGGAACAGCAGGCGCTTCTTAGACAGGGCGTAGGCGCCCAGGATGGAGGTCACCATGGACCAGATGGTGCCGTAGAGCGTGAGGAACAGGGTGTTGGAGTAGGAGTTCCAGAACATATTGTTCCCGAACATCTCTCCGAAGGCGTCGAACTGGAGGGTCTTCCAGTCGGGCAGAAGGATGATCTCGCTGTACTCCACGGCGTGCTCGCCGCTGATGGCGGCGGAGATGGCGTAGATGAAGGGGTAGAGACAGCACAGGGCGAACATGGTCAGCAGAGTGTAGCTGATGATCTTGAAGATCAGTTCCGAAATCTCAAGTTTCCTTTTCACTTTCTCTCACCACCCTTTCCTTAATAGAGGGACGTATTGGCGGCCTTGCGGGAGATCGTGTTGGCGCCAATAACCAGCAGCATGCCGATCAGGTTGTTCATCATTTCTGCGGCGGAGGCCAGGCCTACCTTGCCGCCCTGAGACATACCGTAGCGATAGGAGAAGGTGGAGACCACGTCGGCGGTCATGTAGGTGTTGGTGTTGTACAACAGGATGACCTTCTCGTAGCCGATGGTGAGCAGGTGGCCGATCCGGGTGATCAGCATGATGACGATGGTGGAGAGGATGCTGGGCAGGACCACGTAGCGCATCTGGGCCCACTTGTTGGCGCCGTCGATCTGGGCGGCCTCATAGCTGGTGGGGGAGATGGCGATGATGGCGGCGAAGAAGACGATGGAGTCATACCCGGCGCCCTCCCAGATGCCGCTCACCTGGTAGATGGTGCGGAAGAAGTGGGGGTCGTTGAGCAGGCCCGCCTGGGCCGCGTCCTTGGACACCAGCCCGATCCCGGCCAGGGCCTGGCTGACGATGCCCATGTTGCCTACGCCGATGCTGGAGCCCTGCTTGACCAACATGATGACCAGCGAGGTCATGACGACGGTGGACATGAACTTGGGCAGGTAGGTCATGACCTGCAGGGCGCTCCGGGCGATGTTGCTCCGGACCTCATTGAAGAACAGGGCCAGGATGATGGGCGTCGGGAAGCCGAAGAGCAGGCCGTAGAAGCTGAGCAGGAAGGTGTTGCGCATGGCCCGCCAGAACTCCTGGGACATATTGGGGTTGTTGCCGCCAAAGAGCAGGAGCTTGAAGTTGGAGAACCCGGCGAAGTACTGCTCGTTCACCGTCTTCACTGTGTCCGTGACCTTGAAGCACCCCAGCAGCTCGTACATGGGGAAGTAGCGCCAGAACAGGAAGATCAGGATCATGGGGACGAGCATCAGATACAGACGCCAGTCCTTCAGGACCATCCGGCCCACGTGGAGCCAGTGGTGCTTCTCCACGTCATCCCGCACCGCCTGCTCCGGGTCTACCCGGTAGGTTCCCGATGCTTGGTCGTAGAGAAGGTAATCCGCTGCTTTTGCTTTCATCGTGACCGTCTCCTTTACTCGTGTACTTGCTTGTCACTCTTGTCTTGTTCTTCCTGAACGCGGGAAAGGTAGTGCCTCTGCTCCTCGAAGATCCCGTCCAGCCGGCGGAGGATCCAGGTGACCACCAGCGTGAACAGAATGGAAAGCGCGTCCGTAGTGAAGTAGCCAAACGCTTTGGCCGGCGTGGCCGCCCCCAAAAGCAAGGCGACCACCGCTCTGCCCCCCTGCATCAAGAGGATCACGGTCAGGGAGTAGAGCAGCGACTTGACTGCGCTCTGTCGAACTCGCTCCGGCCCCAGGCGCTTCAGGAGAAGCACGCAGGGCAGGGAGAAGAGGTTGCCCACGGTGTAAATGATGTACTGCACTGGCCGGACCGCCTGGTCAGGCGGGGCGATGCCGCTGTAATAAAAGCAAAAAAGAACGCCCGCCAAAACGGCGTGGATCGCGCCCCACCAGCCCCAACGCATATAGACGGTGGCGGTGATGACAGCCGCCAGGGAGACGGTGTAGTAACTCACGGTGGTAAATCGGACGATGAGGAACTCAAAGACGGCCAGGAGAACGGCGAAAAGCGCCAAGTCGATGGCCCTGTATTCCCCCAGGGAGATCTGTCGTTTCATGCGGTGTCCCTCTGCGCGGCGGCGGGAATTGGTAAAATCGCCACATAAAGGCCCAAACGCCGCTCCGTATTTTGATGTTATTATACATCCCCACCTGCCCCTTTGTATATGGACAAAACATAACTCTATATGGATAAAACAAGCAAAACCCTTGGCATAATCTTTCACTGGCGGCCAAAAAATGCTAGTATTATCTGTGCAAAACGCATAAATCCCACGCCCATTTTCGGCATATCAGAGAGGAGAGGTACCTATGCTGTACCCCCAAGACGACCTGCAAAAAGCCCTGGATACGGCGGCTCCGGGGGATGTGCTCACCCTGGCCCCCGGGGATTTCCGCCAGAAGCTCCTCCTCACCGTCCCCGGCCTCACCCTCCGGGGGGCGGGGGCGGGGCGGACCAGGATCCTCTGGGACGACTACGCCCAGAAGCGGGACGAGCTGGGCCGGGAGTACGTCACCTTCCGCACCTGGACGGTGGCGGTGTGCGCCGACGGGGTGCGGATGGAGGACCTGTCCATCGTCAACGACGCCCTCCGGCCGGAGGAGAAGGGCCAGGAGGTGGCCCTGACGGTGTACGGAGACCAGTTCTCCATGGTCCGCTGTGCCCTGTCCTCCACCCAGGACACCCTGTTCCTGGGCCCCCTGCCCGCCGATCTGATAGAACGGTATGACGGATTTCTGCCGGATATGCTCCGCCGGGACATCCCCTGCCGCCAGTCCTTCCGGGACTGCCTCATCGAGGGGACGGTGGACTTCATCTTCGGCTGTGGCCAGGCGGTCTTCGAGGACTGCGAGATCCGCTCCCTGGTGGACGCCCGGGGCCACGGCTATCTGGCCGCCCCCGCCCACGCCTTGGCGCAGGAGGCGGGCTTCCTGTTCCGGCGCTGCCGCCTCACCGCCCAAGAGGGGGTGCCCCCCCACAGCGTCTACCTGGCCCGCCCCTGGCGGGACTACGGGCTGTGCGAGTTTGAGGACTGCGTCATCGAGGGGGATCACATCCACCCGGAGGGGTTCGACAAGTGGAACGACACGGAGCGGGACAAGACCGCCCGCTTCTACGAGACCCCCCTCCCCGCCGGGCGGGTCCCCTGGGCCAGGACCCGGGGGCAGCGCCTCCCCTGAGCGGGGGCCGACGGCTGTTTGGAGGCGTCCCCGCCCCACGGGACAGGAGAAGCGCCCCGGAGCGGCTCTTGCCGCCCCGGGGCGCTTCCTTACTTATATAAGTATCATTCGTCGTGGATGACCAAACCGCTCTGGGCGAAGAAGTCCAGCATGGCCTCCGGCCAGCCGGGCACGTCCGGGCTCATGGAGGGCGGGTCCTGGGTGGAGAAGGTGAGGGGGTCGGCGGTGGAGAGGCCGTGCCGCCCGTGGCGGTAGAGGTGGAAGGTGAAGTCCACCCCCGCCGCGTCCAGGGCCCCGGCCAGGAGGATGGCGTTGCGGCAGGGGACCGAGCCGTCGTCCCGGGTGGTCCAGAGGAAGACGGGGGGCATATCCGGCCGGACCAGCTTGTCCAGGCTCAGAGCCTGGGCCAGGGTGGCGTCCCCGCCGGTGAGGTTTTGGAAGCTGGCGGCGTGGGTGTCCCCCCAGGCCACCGCCACCGGGTAGCACAGCCCCAGGGCGTCCGGCCTCAGAACCTGGGCCGGGGCGATGTCCGCCACCTCCGGGCGGTCGAAGCAGGTGGCCAGGGTGCCGCACAGGTGCCCTCCGGCGGAGAAGCCCACCGCGGCCACCATGGCGGGGTCCGTCTCAAAGGCCCCGGCGTTCTCCCGGATGTAGCGCATGGCCAGGGCCGCCTCCCGGAGCTGGGTGGGGTAGCGGGCGGGCGCCACGGAGTAGGTCAGCACGAAGGGGACCCACCCGTGGACGGCGAAGCGCAGGGCCACCGGCTCCGACTCCCGCTGGGAGACGTGCTCGTACCCCCCGCCGGGGAGGATCAGCACCGCCGGGCGGCGGCGGTGAGCGCTCACCCGCGCCGGGGTATGGGCAATCCAGCAGGCGAGCTGTCCCCCGGCCTCCGCTGGAGGGGCCAAGCCAAAGTGCCGGTACAGGTCCACCGTTTTCGTCTCCACGCTCCCGCCCCCTTTTCGCCCTCTATCATACTCCCCCGTCCCCGCCCCGTCAAGGCTCTTGCGCCCCGAGCCGGGGTGTGTTACAATGCAAGCGGAAGGTTCTTCCACACTTGTCTTTTTGAGGTGACACCCATGGATATGAGAACGGAACACCTTTTGGACCTGTCCCACTCCCTGGCCGGGGAATACCTGGCCCGGTTCCAATACCCCTGGGAGGCACTGGACGGCGTCAAGGACTTCCTCCTGGCCCTGGGCCCCACCCTCCCGGCGGAGGAGTATGAGGAGCGCGCGCCCCAGGTCTGGGTCCACAAGACCGCCGCCGTCTTCCCCAGCGCCTACCTGGGCGCCCCCTGTATCATCGGCCCGGGGGCCGAGGTGCGCCACTGCGCCTTCATCCGGGGCGCCGCCCTGGTGGGGGCGGCGTGCGTGGTGGGCAACTCGGTGGAACTGAAGAACGTCATCCTCTTCGACCACGTCCAGGTGCCCCACTATAATTATGTGGGGGACTCCATCCTGGGCTACTTCAGCCACATGGGGGCGGGGTCCATCACCTCCAACGTGAAGTCGGACAAGACCCCGGTGGTCGTCCGGGACGGCGATACGCGCCTGGAGACAGGCCGGAAAAAATTCGGGGCCATCCTGGGGGACTATGTGGAGGTGGGCTGCAACAGCGTCCTCAACCCCGGCACCGTCATCGGTCGGCACAGCAGTATCTACCCCACCTCCTGCGTCCGGGGCGCGGTGCCCCCCAACTCCATCTGGAAAACCGCCACCGGCACGGTGGTGCCCCGGGAAGGGTGAGGGGACGCCCTCTCCGTCGCCGCTTGCGCGGTGCCACCTCCCCCAGAGGGGGAGGCGAGAGGTAGTTGCGTCCGCGCGGCGTTATCCAGACAAGGCGCGGCGCCGCGCCACCCCCTTGTTCCCCCAAAGCGCGGCACCGCACGACCCCCTAGCACCCCCACAAGGTGTAGTGCCGCACGACCTCCCCGGCTCCCCCTCTGGGGGAGCTGTCAGCCGCAGGCTGACTGAGAGGGCGGACCTCCTTCCACAGACCCCCCGTCTGGGGCGAGCCCCCCTCTTTGGAAACTCCCCCGGAGTATTCTACCGGACGTGAAAAAACTCTCCCGGCTTACGCTGTAACGCCGGGAGAGTTCGTTTGTGTGTGGGTCGAGCGGGAGAGGGCACGGTTGAAAAGACAAGGCGCGGCACCGCACAGCCCCCTGGCTCCCTCCAAGGTGCAGCGCCGCACCACCCCCTTGGCACCCCACAAGGTGTAGCGCCGCACTACCTACTCGGCTCCCCCTCTGGGGGAGCTGTCAGCCGCAGGCTGACTGAGAGGGCGAACCTCCTTCCACAGACCCCTCTCGGTTCAGGCAAACACCGGAGGCCCTTACTCCTCCCGCCCGCCGCCAAACTCCAGGAGGACCAGGTCTTTGTTCCGCTCCTGGACCCAGCCGATGGACCAGAAGGAGGTGAAGAGGACGATCTGGTGGCCCTTGTAGTCCTCCACCAGCTTGGCGTCCCCCAGGTTCAGCTCATCCTCCTTCACCGGTTCCTCGTTGCCCACCATGCGGAGGTAGCAGTAGGGCAGGCCCTCGGTGTAGAGCTCCACGTTGTACTCGCTGCGCAGGCGGTAGGCCAGCACGTCGAACTGCAGCGTGCCCACCACCCCCACGATGACCTCCTCCATGCCGGTGTAGGGGGGCTTGAAGATCTGGATGGCGCCCTCCTGGGCGATCTGCTCCACCCCCTTGAGGAACTGCTTGCGCTTCATGGTGTCCACCGAGCGGATGCGCTGGAAGTGCTCGGGGGCGAAGGTGGGGATGGGGTCGAATTTGAACTTCTTCCCCTTGGCGCAGATGGTGTCTCCAATGGAGAAGATACCGGGGTCGAAGACGCCGATGATGTCCCCGGCGTAGGCCTCGGAGATGATCTCCCGCTCGGCGGCCATGAGCTGTTGGGGCCGGGAGAGCTTGAGGGCCTTGCCCCCCTGGACGTGGTAGACCTCCTGGTCCGCCTCGAATTTTCCGGAGACCACCCGCATGAAGGCGATGCGGTCCCGGTGGGCCTTGTTCATGTTGGCCTGGATCTTGAAGACGAAGGCGGAGAAGTCCGGGTCGGTGGCCTGGACCGTCTCCTCCCCCGCCCGCCGGGGCAGGGGGGCGGTGGTCATGCGGAGGAAGTCCTCCAAAAAGGGCTCCACGCCGAAGTTGGTCAGGGCCGAGCCGAAGAACACCGGGGAGAGCTTGCCATGGCGGACCTTGTCCAGGTCGAAGGCGCAGGAGGCGCCGTCCAGCAGCTCGATGTCGTCCTGGAGCTGGCGGTGGAGCCCCGCGCCGATCAGGCCGTCCAGGCCGGGGTCGCCCAGGTCCACCTCGGTGGCGGTGGCGGCCTTGGCCCTGCCGTTGCTGGTGAAGTGGATGATCTTCCCCTTGTCCCGGTGGTAGACCCCCTGGAACTCCTTGCCGCAGCCGATGGGCCAGTTGACGGCGTAGGTGTCGATGCCCAGCTCCTGCTCGATCTCCTGGCACAGCTCAAAGGGGTCCCGGGCCTCCCGGTCCATCTTGTTGATGAAGGTGAAGATGGGGATGTCCCGCATGACGCAGACCTTGAAGAGCTTTCGGGTCTGGGCCTCCACGCCCTTGGCCGCGTCGATGACCATCACGGCGCTGTCGGCGGCCATGAGGGTGCGGTAGGTGTCCTCGGAGAAGTCCTGGTGGCCGGGGGTGTCCAGGATGTTGATGCAGT